>CAZYAM010000121.1:0-6744 GCA_964645575.1 uncultured Ignavibacteriaceae bacterium | reverse complement strand
ATTCGCTTTTTTTCATGTCATAGCCCGATCAATAACGTTCGTTTTGAAGAATCTGTATAAAAATGAAACACAATTGACATCGATTTTACTTAATAACAGTAAAAATACAGGAAAAACGCAGATATAGATTAGGCTAATATCAAACGAACCTTTTCTAATAACTGCTTTTATCTTTCCGTTTGTTTCATCAGCCAGCATACGGAAAAATTGCCAATTTCAATACGTTTTACTTTGGTGAGGACTTTTTTTATCGATGGTGTATACACTTAAAAAAAATATAACTGTCAGATTCTGTCAGGAATCGGTCAATATATGAGATAAGACAAAAGCATCAAAAAAAATTTGTATATCGCTTTCACCCGGTTCCAAAGTGAAAAAATTGTCCCCATGATCGCGGCTGGTTTACCTCGCGTATCCGAATCAGATTGAGAAGCGCCTGTCTGTACGCATCACCAGGTGCAAGACCGTTTGCAAGGTGTGTAAAGAAATTTTCACTGAAGAACTTAGCGGCTTTACGATCTGCCTGCCAAGCATTATAGAAAATATTGGAGGTTCCGTTCATATGAAGCAGTAAAGCATGTTTAGCGGAGAGCCCTAAACCCTGGCCATAGTGATTGGATAAAACCATGACAGGAACAACAGCTAATTCTGTCAGCTTTTGGAACGGAACAGTCGTTGATTGTTCAACGATCAATCCATTGGAAAGAATAATATTACCGAGCGGAAATTCTACACCTCGCCGGCTAAACTCCGTAGAGATCTGCAGAATATTCGCTTTAATGGATTTCAAGTTATCCCATGATGCTTCCAAACCTATCATAATACGTGCTTTTTTAAAGAAGCTGCGTATGTCCCTCAGTTCATAATCCACCGACCAATTCTTGCCTGTTGGATTTCCAAACGCCACAACATTTTGTGTGTAAGTAAATGGCACCAAGTTGTAACGAAGTGAAGCAAGTGATGGAACATAGTCCACACTAATCAGTTCAATCAAGTACTTGACATTCTGCTTAGCATCCTGTCGTTCAATAGCATGGAAAGGAAATCCATCCATCTCGCGATTAACTACAATTATAAGATTTTGCTCGAAGAGATCGTCTACCGGACGAAGGAGAAGTTCATACAGTTGTGTTGAGAGTATCGCAAATCGCGTCATTGATGCTATACTTGCCTCTCCGGCTTCGCCGGAATAAACAGCAGGATCTTGAAGAAGTCTTCGGTATTCTGCCATAAGATGAAAAAGAGTATCTCGCCTGAGCGCAGAAGCGCGGACAACAAGTTTTGAATGTGTCATAGCAAAGACATATAACGTATCATCCGTCGGCAGGAATTCTATTGCCAACGACCCATTCGAAATATATTTTCTTAATGTCGCCGCTTCTACTCGTCCGGGGAACACCAACGTCTCATAATTTGGGTACTCACTGATAATTTCCCATGAACCTTTACGAATCGATTGTTTAACCGATTCGAGTTCGGCATGCAACTCATTTATACTTTTTCTTTCGAATAAATATTGTCTCTTGGCAAATCGGGCAGTATATTCCACCTCGAGCATTTTTGCTTTTTGAATCTGTGCTTGAACATCCTTTGTTAGTTGTTTTATTTTTGGATGATGCAAAGACACATCCAATTTCTGGAAGATAGAAGCAAGCTCCTTGACACGAGCGAATTCAAGAATTTTCAATGCCTCTTCCTGCTGCTTTATTTTAATGAGTAAAGCACTGAGTAATTCATACCAGTCCATGTGTAAAGAACAAATTCCAAGTGCGGTTTGATATGGCGAATGCAATTCAATATCGTAATACCCTGCAAATGAATTCTGGGCAAGCATAACAGCTTTTGTATACCACCCCTTTGCCTTTAAAAGATTACCATCGCGTTCAGCATTTTTTCCTATCTGTATGTATAAGTACCCCTCGCCGGCAATATGTCTGCACTGCCGGAAATTTCTTGCAATTTGTTCGTATGCCTGCTGAAGTCTCTCCTTACTTTTCAATTGTTGTTCCGATGTCATCAATCCGTAATTACATCGAACAAGAAAGATAGACAGATAATTTTCCGCAATTCGATCTCCTTGAGAACGTGCGAGTTCCATCGCTTCAGTATAGTATCGTTTTGATTCATTCAATTTTCCATTCTGTTCGCAGAGATATCCAAGTCGGAACAGCAATACCGTTTCCAACTCTGAACCGACGCGTACTTGGCGGAGTTTGTCGATGGCATCGCGAAAGTCTTTGAGCGCGGCATTCACGTCTTTTTGATCTGAATGAAGAAGTCCAATCTCTAAATTTACATGAGCAACAAGAAACGGATCTCGTATCTGCTCCGTAGACGCTAATGCCTGTGTCAACGAATTAGCCGCTTCCATGTAACGCTGTTGGATACGGTAAATACTTCCAATTCCGTTAAGAGCTGCGATAACATTAATATTATCATTGCTTGCTTGTGCTTCCGTGAGTACCTCTCTATAAGTTATCAGTGCCTCGTCCAGGTCTTTATTCACTTTTAAAATGGAGGCAAGTTTCAAACGTGCTTCAGCCAAAGCCTTCCTGTCGCTGAATGCCGTTGCGAATGCGGACGCGTTTCTATACCAGGCTATTGCACGATCGAACATTTGAATTTTTGTATAGAGAGCCCCGTTATAGAATGCCATTCGTATTTCGCCATGCACATCTCCTTCTTTCCGCATCAACATTGCAGCTTCTTCCGAAACAGCAAGTGCTGCTCTGAATTCTCCAAGCTCCAGTTCGGTTTGAACCAAGAATGTCAGAGCTTCAGTAAGTTGATCATTTCTCTTGAGTTTTTTAAATAAGTCGACGGCTTGTTCTAAGAGCGGCTTTGCTTGTTTGAATGTTCGTTCTTGAATGAGAACAACTGCTTTTTCGTATATCTCTGTAGGATCCGTCAGCGGGTGTTCACCTGTATCACATGAAAGTAGAACAAAAACACAAAAAACAAGAAGAAGTGATGTGTGCTTCACAGAGGCTTCATTTTCCGTTTCATGATAAATATAACTGCCGAATTAATTCGGACGCGAAGAGAATATAACAAACTACTGCTTACTCTTCAACAAAAAGATTTTACTTATATAATACGCCTTTTTACTACTTCAAGAATATCATCTGCATTATTGGATAAAATGCCGTCAACACCGCATGTTAACATCCGCCGGGCATCGTGGAACGAATTGAGTGTATAGACATAGACCGCTATTCCATGGTTGTGCGCATCATCGATCATCCGGCGCGTGAGTTCCCGTTTGGCACAGACGAAAACCGAGGCCCCGACATGTTTGGCGAGTGTCGAAGGTAATCGGCTAAAATCGCGTGAAAAATTATACAGAACACCCGTCACCAATGAAGGCTTCATTTCCTTTATCTTTGCCAAAAGTCGGTAATCAAAAGAAGATACCATCACACGATCATCCATACCACATTTGTAAACCGCGTCAAGTACTTTTTTTTCCAATAATCCCGGCGGTTCGCGATGCAGCCAATCTGACTTAATTTCCACGTCCACCCAGATACGGCTGCCGACTTGTTGAAAAACTTCGCACAGAGTCGGTATGCGCTGATTCGAAAACATAGGATGGAACCATGAACCTGCATCGAACCGGCGAATTTCCTCCATCGAGTAATTACGCGCGAGACCATTACCCGTTGAAGTACGTTGAAGAGTACGATCATGAAGAACGATAACTTCTTCGTCTTTTGATAATCGCACATCAAGTTCTATCATGTCAATACCGGGAATACTCGCTGCACGTTCAAAAGATGCGAGTGTGTTTTCCGGTGCCTTTGCAGAAATACCCCGATGTGCAATAACATACGGCGGTTTATTGTTCAAAGGTTTCGGCTGATACGGCTTCATTTCATTCTGTTTTTATAAATGTTATCAAGCACCAATTTGTGTACATAGCCGATTTCGTCCATCCCATCAATAGTAACAAGCCGGTTGGTTTTACGATAGTAGTCAATCAGAGGTTGGGTCTGTTGCTGATAGACTTCAAGACGGCGGCGAACAGGCTCCGGTTTATCATCATCACGCTGATACACTTCACCACCACACTGGGGACACACTTTTAGGTCTGCATTGATGCGGGCAGTAGTATAGATACGTCCGCAGCCACGGCACAATCGCCTTTGATTTAAACGATTAATAATCTCTTCGTTATCGACTTCAAAGCTGATAACACTGTCGAGCCGGATGCCGAGTTTTTCAAAAAGGGAATCAAGTGCACTCGCTTGCGGAATTGTCCTCGGAAAGCCATCCAGAATGAAATTCTCTCTTGCTTCGTCTGATTTTAGTACTTCTTCAATAAGTCCGATAACCACTTCATCGGGAACTAAATTACCGGCATCCATATAAGTTTTAGCTTTCAATCCAAGGATGGTTTTATTTTTCACAGCTTCCCGCAGTAAATCGCCGGTCGAGATATGGGTCGAATGAAATTCTTCAACAAGTAATTTGGCTTGAGTTCCTTTGCCCACGCCAGGAGGTCCAAAAAGTATAATTTTCATATGTTTGATATTCTTTATAAGTTAACCATAGTTGAATTAGAATTAATAATAATGTAAGGGAATATTAGTTTTAGACAAAATATTGATTTCATAACTATTACAGATTATAAAAGAATATTTTATTTCCCTTGTTTCATTCAAAAATAATATTTCGACACCTGCCGTAATGGGAGTTCTAATTTGGAAAACAGCAGAATAATAAAAAGGCGGTTTACTGCCGCGCGTAATTAAGATACTATGCTAAAAGTAAGAAAAAATGTCGTCGCACTTGTATGATACTCAATGCTAGGCATGAAAACGAGTAATGGCCAGCCCCAGATTCGTGAGCCGACGGCAATGCCACTGCGAAGAACGAACTCACAGCCGGAATTTGTTATCGAGATATCTGTGCCAACCATTAACTGGAAGTAAGATCCTTTTAAGTATGCTATTTTATGATAGGCATTTATACCTAATTTCAAAGCATCAACAGTTAAATCTTTCTTTATCGTATCCATTCGGCGTTCCATATTTGGCTCAGGAACGTCTACTAATGCTATCGATTTCGACTTGTAGTGGTTGTAACCGACTGAAATTCCGAGTGTTGGTGCAATTCTAGCATCTTCCTGCTTGACAGGATAATAGGTAATACTCGGTGTAAATATTTCGTCGTAGAGTCTTTCATCGTTTGCTTTCCAATAAGAAAGACCCATATCCAGAAATCCTTTATATGAAAATCCGGCATAAAAAATACTGCCGTTAATTTCCTTATTTATGCTGATTCCAGCACTGCCTCCAATACCGCTTCTGCCGCGTCTAATATACTCGCTTTGAGAAAAAGAACAATGAACCAATCCGACCATCAGAAAGATAAATACGACAAGTCGTTTCATATTTTATATTCCTTCCGTTTTTTTTGATCTGACTTTCGATTCAATAACTGCGAGCTGACCGCATGCAGCCTGAATATCCTGACCGTAACTACTCCGAACCATTACGGTAATACCAGCTTCACGCAGCGCATTTGCAAAAACTTCGATATTCTGAGCCGGTGTGGGCTTAAGCAAAACTCCGATGCCTGAGGGATTTATAAATGAAATAGAATGAAAAGGAATGAGGTTCACTTTACAGGGAATCCGCTTGCTTAATTGCTTAAACGCCTTAATGTCTGCCGGCGTATCGTTAAAACCATCGAACAAGATATACTCGAATGTCGGACGACTGCGCTTTTTTTGATAGTAATAATCCAATGCATCTATAAGTGTATCAACAGGAAATTTTTTGGTTATAGGCATAAGTTTTGTGCGCTTTTCGTTGTCCAAAGAATGAAGCGAGAGTGCAAGCTTAACCGGGCGTTTTTCATCAGCAAGCTGGCGGATCTTATCAACATAACCGGCAGTAGAAATAGTGATGTGCCGCGCACCGATGTTCAATCCCCGGCCGTCATTGATCACATCGATCGATTTCATCACGTTTTCGTAGTTAAGAAACGGCTCTCCCATGCCCATATAAACGAGATTCGTTATACGCTTTTTACTATTCTGTTGTGCCTGGATTACTTGATCGATAATTTCCCCAGAATTCAAATTGCGCGCAAAACCCATCGCTCCCGTCGCACAGAATTTGCAATCGAGTGGACATCCGACTTGTGTAGAGACGCAAAGCGTTAAACGCTTATCTTCTTCGGATGTTTTTTTTGCAGATGGTATCAATACACTTTCGATCGCTAAACCATCTTCCAAGCCGAAAAGAAACTTTGTGGTACCATCCTTAGATATATTTTTTGTAACCAGTTGAAGATTGGAAATAGAAGCGACAGAGGCAAGCACAGCACGAAACTCTTTTGAAATGTCGGTCATTTCATCAAAGCTTTGTGCAGATTTGGCGTAAAGCCAGCCATAGAGTTGCACAGCGCGATATTTCTTTTCGCCGAGCTCTTCTACGAACTTCTGAAGCTCAGGAAGATCCAATCCTTTAAGGTTTTTCTTAATTATCATATTAATATGCAAGTAAAAGAAAGATAGCAGGGCATCGAATAAAAGGCAAATAAAGGCGAGAACATATTTCTATAGCAATATATTACTTATCCCGACAAAGCCATGATCTCTCCCACAGAATAAAAATCCTGTACCAATTGCTGACTAAATACAGAGTCTAAATAAAATTCCCGTTAGTCCCGAAGGAATGGAGACTGTGTAAAAACCTTGGAACATTTTAATAAGATGTACGTTTAAAGAGAAAG
>CAZYAM010000120.1:3870-7131 GCA_964645575.1 uncultured Ignavibacteriaceae bacterium | reverse complement strand
TATTTTTATTCGGACGTTGGTCCGATTTTTTTTATAATTATGAACAAAATCAAAATCACATTCCCGGATGGGAGTCAGAAAGAATTCGACCAAAACATTACGGGCCTGAAAATTGCCGAAAGCATCAGTAAGGGCTTGGCAAAAGAAGCACTTGCCGTTGAAGTAAACGGAGAGACATGGGATCTCAACAGGCCTATAACTCAGGATGCATCTTTCAAAATTCTCAAATGGGCTGACGACGGCGGTAAAGATGCATACTGGCATAGTTCTGCGCATCTGATGGCAGAAGCTGTAGAGGCTCTATACCCCGGTGCAAAATTCGGCATCGGCCCCGCTATTGAAAACGGATTTTACTATGACATCGACCTCGGCGAATATAGTCTTACAAAGGATGATCTTCAAAAGATCGAAGATAAAATGAACGAGCTTGCCGGACGCGATGTTCCGTACATTCGTGAAGAAAAAAAATGGGAAGATGCTGTCAAATTTTTCAAAGCAAAAGGCGACCAATATAAACTTGAATTGCTGGATGAGTTTAAGGGGCAGACCATCAGCTTGTATCATCATGGTAATTTCACCGATCTCTGCCGCGGGCCGCATTTACCTTCAACAGGGAAAATCAAAGCGATAAAGCTTCTCAATGTTGCAGGTGCATATTGGCGCGGGAATGAAAAAAATAAAATGATGCAGCGTATTTACGGCATAACATTCCCGAATAAAAAAGAACTTGATGAATATCTCTTCAGATTGGAAGAAGCAAAACGCCGCGATCATCGTAAATTAGGTGCCGAGATGGAGCTTTTTCTTTTGACGCCGAAAGTCGGCAGCGGTTTGCCGTTATGGCTTCCAAAAGGGGCAGTTATTCGTGAGACACTTATACAATTTTTACAGGAAGAGCAGCGAAAACGCGGATATCAAAGTGTTGTGACTCCGCACATTGCAAATTTGGAGTTGTACAAGACATCGGGTCATTATCCGTATTATAAAGATTCGCAGTTTCCGCCGATACAATTAGAGAGCGGTGAAGCATTTTTACTGAAGCCTATGAACTGTCCGCATCATCATCAAATCTATTCAATGAAGCCGCGTTCTTATCGTGATTTGCCCATTCGGTTGGCAGAGTATGGTACTGTTTACCGTTATGAACAGTCCGGTGAAATGAACGGATTGACGCGTGTTCGCGGGTTCACTCAGGATGATGCGCATATATATTGTGCACATGATCAGTTAAAAGCTGAAATAAAAGCTGCGGTCGAGCTGACGCAGTTGGTTTTCAAGACTTTCGGAATGGATGTGAAGAACCGCCTGTCATACCGTGATGATAAGAACATTGAAAAGTACGGTGGAGAAGCAGCATTCTGGGAACAGGCTCAGCAGGAAATTCAAGAAGTGGCGGATGAGATAAAACTTGATTATTTTATAGCAATAGGTGAAGCATCTTTCTACGGGCCGAAGATAGATTTTATGGTGAAGGATGCGTTAAATCGTACCTGGCAGCTTGGTACAGTTCAGGTTGATTATGTTATGCCGGAACGGTTTGAGCTGGAGTATATAGGTCAGGACGGACAAAAGCATCGTCCGGTGATTATTCATCGAGCGCCGTTTGGATCCTTGGAGCGATTCGTCGGTATTCTTATTGAGCATTTTGCCGGCGAGTTTCCATTGTGGCTTGCTCCGATACAGGTTGCAGTTCTGCCTGTGAGCGACGTTTTCATGGATTATGCACGGGAAGTGAATGACGTGTTGAAAGATTCAGGCGTGAGGGTTGAATTAGACGACCGTAATGAAAAAGTAGGATATAAAATTCGCGATTGGGAAACGAAGAAGGTTCCGTTTATGCTTGTGGTCGGCGAGAAGGAAAAAAGCGGCGGTCTGGTTTCTGTCCGGCAGCATAAAAAAGGCGATCAAGGAGCGGTAAAGAGAGAAGAATTCCAGACTCGTATTCTCGAGATCATCAGGACAAGATCACTCACTATTTAGGAGAATGAATTATTAAACAAGATCGAGCACGCATAAATTCTGAAATCAAAGCACCTCAAGTGCGTTTAATAACGGACAACGGAGAACAGCTTGGTATTATATCCATAAGCGATGCATTGCGAGAGGCGCAATCAAGGACATCGGATTTAATTGAAATTGTACCGAATGCGACTCCGCCGGTCTGTAAAATTATGGATTTTGGAAAATACCGGTACGAGCAAGCGAAGCGGGAAAAAATTCAGAAGAAACATCAGCATGTAACGCTTGTTAAGGAAGTAAGATTTCACCCTAATACAGATACGCATGATTTTGATTTTAAGACACGGCATGCTCGTGAGTTTATTCTTGAAGGAAACAAGGTAAAAGCGACCGTGGTCTTTAAAGGGCGCGAGATTACATATCAGGACCAGGGAAAAGAATTGCTGGAACGTTTTACCCAGGCAATGTCCGATGTTGCCAAAATAGAGCAGGAACCAAAGATGGAAGGACGGCAGATGGTATCGTACTTTGTTCCGGAAAAAGGAAAAAAGAAGAATATAGAAACAGCCAAACAAACAAAAGAGGAATAAGAGCATATGCCGAAAATGAAAAGCAGACGAAGTGCTGCAAAGACGTTTAAAATCACTGCGACAGGAAAGATTAAACGCCGGAAAGCATTTCGCAGCCACATTTTAACAAGTAAGACCACAAAGCGCAAACGCCATTTACGCAAACCGGGCGTTGTCGCTGAAACCGAAGCATATAAAGTGCGCAGATTTTTATTAGCGTAAGTTTGAAAGGAAGGTACAGTAACAATGCCACGTTCACAAAATAAAGTTGCGTCGCATCGGCGGCGTAAAAAACTCTTAGCTCAAGCCAAAGGATATTGGGGCGGCCGAAGTAAAGTCCTGACCGTTGCCAAGCATCATATTGACAAAGCCGGAACACATGCCTATCGGCATCGTCGTACAAAGAAGCGGGAATTTCGCGCTCTCTGGATCGCCCGCATTAATGCTGCAGCACGTATTCATGGTACGACATATTCGAGATTAATATCATCCTTGGAAAAGAAACAAGTGGGGATTAACCGGAAAGTGTTAGCGGATTTAGCTGCGAATCATCAAGCAGCTTTTGCCGAAGTTGTAAAATTTGCTGCAGCTTAATTCTAATCTTCTTATCTCTTTTGTTCCGCACAAATTGTTAAACGATTCATGCGGGATCTAAAAATGGTAAGAAGATTTTTTATATCATATCTATTATTGTTAAAAGCAGCATAAAAAATTTCGATGCCGATAGTTAGAA
>CAZYAM010000120.1:0-3770 GCA_964645575.1 uncultured Ignavibacteriaceae bacterium | reverse complement strand
GGTTTTAATGTCAATGTCTAAGTAGAGATATATATGCTCGAAAATATTCAACAAATAAAACAAGAATTTGCCGGCGAACTGCAGAAAGCGGAAAATCTTCAGCAGCTTGAACAGCTGCGCATAAAATATCTTGCGCGCAGCGGTAAAATTGGCGAGCTGTTTGAAAGTATGAAAACTGCAGCTCCGGCGGATAAACCCGCCCTGGGAAAAGCACTTAATGAACTAAGACAGTATGCCCAATCTGAATACGACGGTAAAAAGGCGATACTGGAACAAGCCCAAAAACCGAAAGAAGTTCCTTTCGATTTAACGCTTCCGGGCCGTTTTAAAAATGTCGGGACAAAACATCCGGTTGTTCAAGTGATGGAAGAAATCAAGCGTATCTTTATAAGCATGGGATTTTCGGTTGAGAACGGACCTGAAATCGAAAGTGATTATTATAATTTTGGAGCGCTCAATTTTGTCCCCGACCATCCGGCGCGTGATATGCAAGATACGATTTTTATTGCAGATAAAATTCTGCTGCGTACTCACACATCACCGGTGCAGATTCGTGTGATGGAAAAACAGAAACCGCCGGTGCGGGCTATTATGCCCGGCTGGGCTTACCGCAACGAGGCCGTCAGTGCGCGGAGTCTTGTCGCCTTTCATCAGGTCGAGGGATTATATGTGGATGAAGGCGTAACGTTCAGCGAACTGAAGGGAACTCTGGTTGCGTTTGCAAAACAGTTTTATGGAAGTTCGATTAAGTACCGGTTCCGTCCGAGTTTTTTCCCGTTCACTGAACCGAGCGCTGAAATGGATATTACATGCTACCTGTGCGGCGGAAAAGGCTGCCGCATCTGCAAATACTCCGGATGGCTCGAGGTGCTCGGTTCCGGAATGGTGCATCCGCATGTTTTTCAAGCAGTCGGATATGACCCGGAGAAGTACACGGGCTACGCGTTCGGTATGGGCATTGAACGAACCGCTTTGCTGCGCTACGGTATCGATGATATTCGCATTCTATATGAAAACGATGTGCGATTTTTAAAACAATTCTGATCTCGTTATGCACAGTATTCAAGAAATCGGAAATACAATAAGAAATCAGACTCTAGAAACTGATAGATCATTTCACTCATGGTATCAGTTTGTCTTGGGATATCCGCCGCATCTTGTTCGTTATTATATCTTCAAGTTTGGGATTACTTCAGATCATCTTATACTGGATCCATTCTGTGGAACAGGCACGACAAATGTTGAGTGTAAGAAAATGAATATTTCAAGTATTGGTTTGGAAGCCAATTTGATGGCATATTTTGCTTCAATGGTGAAAACAACTTGGGATATTTCAATTAGTAATACTCAAGAAGCGTTTCGAGATGTAATCTCAATAGCTGTAAAAACATTCAAACAAGAAGGATTGGATGAGAACGTTTCGTTATTTGTTGTACCAAAAAATGGACGAGCCATCAACTCGATCCCTTGCCTTACCGAAGAAGAAATTAAAATACTGCCCAAAAATTTCATTAGTCCATTACCTTTAAAAAAAGTGTTGATATTACGCGAATCTATCCGAAGGGTAGATGATGAAAATGCTCGGAATTTGTTTTTATTAGCGCTTGCTACTTTAACCGTGGATTATGCGAGTAATGTTGCTTTTGGTCCAGAGGTTTATACTAAGACGCCTAAAAAGAATGTTGATGTGCTAGATAGATTTTACCAATTAGTTGATAAAATGATTTGTGATCTTCAAGCGAAATTATCTGATGATAGTATAACAAAAATTATTCATGGCGATGCAAGACGTATGCAGGATTTTTTACCGAATGAAGAAAAACATATTGATTTTGTGATTACTTCTCCGCCATATCCAAATGAGAAAGATTACACACGCACAACGCGATTGGAAAGTATCATACTTGGACTACTGACAAATAAAAAGGAACTGCGTGAATTAAAAGAACAACTGCTTCGCAGTAACTCGCGCAATATTTTCGTAATGGATAAAGATGCAGATTACATTCGTGATTTCTCTTCAATCAATAGAATTGCCGATGAAATTGAGAATAGACGATTAGAACTTAGGAAAACATCGGGCTTTGAGAAGATGTATCAGAAAATTGTTAGACACTATTTTGGTGGAATGTATCGTCACCTTGCAAGTTTGAAACCATTACTGAAACCTGACGCTAGATTAGCATACGTTGTCGGTGATCAAATGTCGTTTTTCCGTACGCACATTCCTACTGCAAAGTTATTAGCTGAAATAGCGGAGCAAATTGGTTATGGCATCGAAGAAATAGAATTATGGCGGACGCGTATGGCGACAGCAACAAAAACACAAATCGATGAAAATGTTCTCATCATAAAAAGTCGATAAAAGGATATCTGAAGATGGAATCATCAAAGAATAGATACACTAAAATCATCGAAAAGATTTTTCGAAATAATTATAAAAACGGTGCACTTGAAGTTGTTTTTAAAAGAGAAGAAATTGTTCATGTAGCAAAGAAATTAAAGATTAATCTCCCGAAAAATCTTGGAGATCTAGTCTACAGCTTTCGTTATCGTGCCGATTTGCCGAAGTCTATTGTTTCAAAAGCGCCTAAGAATAAGCAATGGATTATTCGACCTAAAGGAAGGGCATTGTACGCTTTTGTTGCAACTGGTCTAACGACTATAGTACCGCGGGAGATGGCAGAAATTAAAATTCCAGATGCAACTCCTGGTGTCATTACAAAGTATGCCTTGTCGGACGAACAAGCTCTTCTGGCAAAAGTAAGGTATAATCGTCTAATTGATATATTCACAGGTGTAACTTGTTATTCATTACAAAGCCATTTGCGAACATCTGTCGCTGATATGGGGCAAGTTGAGACAGACGAAATTTATGTCGGACTAGATCGACATGGAGCACATTATGTTCTACCAGTTCAAGCGAAAGGAAAGAAAGACAAATTAGGTATTGTACAAATTGAGCAGGATTTTGCACTTTGTGAATCTAAATTTCCATCACTCATATGTCGACCAATTGCAGCGCAATTCACAAATGATAGTACTATAGCAATGTTTGAGTTTGAAAAGACTGAAAAAGGGGTAGCAATTTCGGTGGAACGACATTACAGGCTTGTGCCACAAGAGCAAATGACAGAAAAAGATTTAGAAGAGTATCAAAAACATTCTATCCGATGAATTTATGAAAGTCTCTCAAAATTGGCTGAAGCAATATATCGGTTTCAGATTTACACCTGAGCAGTTCACTGAAAAGCTTTCAATGCTCGGTCTTGAAGTAGAAGCATTTGAGAACCTATCGAAGAAGTACGACAAATTTGTTGTCGGTGAAGTTCTGGAGTGCGCAAAACATCCGAATGCAGACCGGTTGTCCGTATGTAAAGTAAAAATCGGAGACACTGTAGAACAGATTGTATGCGGTGCGCCGAATGTTGCAGCAGGCCAGAAAGTTGCAGTTGCACTCATCGGTGCCGTCGTTCCTCATAATCAGCATAATCAAGAAGGAAAGCCGTTTATAATTGAGCATGTCAAGATCCGCGGTGTGGAATCGAGCGGCATGATCTGTTCCGAAATGGAGCTCGGAATTGGAAAAGATTCGAGTGGAATTCTTGTACTCGATGCATCAGCTAGAGTTGGAACACCGCTTGCAAAACATCTCGGACAAACCGATACAATTTATGAAATCGGAATTACGCCGAATCGTTCGGATTGTTTAAGTCATATCGGTGTGGCGCGCGAGATCGGTGTGCTTGTGAATAAAAAATTAAAACTTC
>CAZYAM010000119.1:0-7369 GCA_964645575.1 uncultured Ignavibacteriaceae bacterium | reverse complement strand
GGAAGGGGAACGTCGACAATTTCTTCGTAAGTCTGGTTCAATAGATTAGTTCCTTGAAGAAATACAGTGACGGGAGAAAATGATCGAGATATCTTTGCATCAACGAGTGTATGACTTTTTCCATCCAATTTAATTTTATGTACAGCATTGACTGTTGCGGTCATTGACAATGGAAGAATTCCGGATATTGTCGTGCTGATCTGGTGCCTCGCATACGCAAGGCTATATATTGTTTTGTAAATATGTCCTAAATCCATACGAGAATCCAGATAAGTATAACTTAATAGTATATAGTGAATCGATGGATGGCCAGTAGGAAGAAATTCAGATTTTATTTCATTATTCCATTTCAATGATAATTCAACACCGCGTGTGATAATTGATGCAAAATTCGTAGCTTTATATACCGAATCTGCAGCGGCAAATATTACGTAATCGATATTATTTTTTTGATCGTGTTGAAATAAAGACATTGCTGCATGCAGCTGCGAATAGACAGTATGATCTAAACCAAGTTCATAGGACCAGCCGGTTTCCGGACTTAAATTTGCATTACCAACTCTTGAAGGACTTGTATAAAACAACTCAACGTAACTCGGTGCGCGGAATGACCGGCCCGCTGTGATGAATACTTTCGAATTCTGTGAAAAGATATATCCGAGGCTCGCCGAAGGACTGAACTGCTCACTATACTCTGAATGAATATCTTCCCGCATTCCTATGTCAATAATGAAATTATTCTGAATAATGCCATGGGCCGTGATGAACATGCCCACTGACGCGCGTTTATGATTACCCAGGTTTGTACTGATTATATCGTCCATTGAACTTTCGATTCCAGAGATAAGTGAAAAGGATTCGGCTATTTGCATGATTGAAAGAAGTTCGCCGTTGTATGTATTCTTTTTATGAATACTTACATAAATATCAGGAGTTCTAAGATCGTACATGAATTTATCATAATGCCTTCTGTAGGAGAATTTGGGCTGAAGAATAAAAGATGGAAGTTTAATTTCTGTTGCAATCCCTAAAAATGTTGTTTCTGTCCATTCTCTGGAAGGAGAGATGCCGTAAAAATTAAATGCGCCGAATTCTTTATTTGTGTAACCGCCAAAGAACGAGTACGTCCCAATCGGAAGCTCCAGCTTATTGTTTGATGAAATACTCGTTATCCGGAATTCCGTATCGTAATGGTATCCATCGGATCGGCGGTGTTCGACGATGTTTGAAGAATGGATTCCGGAAGAGGAAAAATCATAGCCCACTGAAGCGTCAAATAAACCGTTCTCACCTGCGCTCAGTTTCATCCGCAAAGCTTCTTTTTCCGGAACCCTGGTAATGATATTAATAACGCCTCCAAAAGCGTCCGGTCCGTATAAAGCTGAGCCCGCTCCTTTTAGTACTTCGATGCGTTCGATTTGTTCTACGGGTACCGGCAGGTCAAAATTATAGTGGCCTGTCTGTACATCGTTTAACCGAAAGCCGTTAAGAAGAATAAGCTGCTGGCTGAATAATGCACCGCGGATACTCACGTCTGACTGAACACCAAAAACTCCTCTTGGCTGGATATTGACATTCGCTCCTTTTTGAAGCAGCTCTTCAACACAGACGGCACCTGAGTTCCGAATAGTTTGTTCATCGATGATGTCGATTGTACGGTTTACATATAGAGTATGAGCAGGCATTCGGAATGCAGTAATAATGATGGGCTGAAGTGCTGTAGTTACCGAATCTTTATTTTGAGCCGTTGTCCTAGAGCCCAAGAGTATAATACACAGAAGTAATAATCGGCAGTGTTTCAAGTATTTCCCCCTTTATTTTTTCTGCCACATCGCATGGAAATGGTGAACAGGCCCGTGTCCTTTTCCGATCGAATAAACACTCCCTGCTTTAATTGCTTTATCAATAAATAGTTTTGATTTTTTTACCGCTTCTTGAACTTCGAATCCCTTGGCTAAATAGGCGGCAATCGCAGATGAGAGAGTACATCCGGTACCATGTGTGTTCTTTGTATTGATTCTTTTACTCTTGAACCAACGCACTTCAGTTATTCCATTTTTACCTTTCGTGCATAAGCAATCTGCACAAAGGCTATCGTGATGATGTCCGCCCTTTACAAGGACAGCTTTCGGCCCGAATGCCAGGATCCTGGCTCCGGCTTCTTCCATTGCAGATTGATCTTCAATTAGTTGTTCTGCAAGAAGAGCTGCTTCCGGAATATTGGGTGTGACGATAGTGGCAAGCGGCAATAAAACAGTACGCAGCGTATCGATCGTTTCTTCGCGTAAAAGCTTTGCCCCGCTTTTGGAAATCATCACAGGATCGATAACGAGATGCGGTATATTTCTTGTCCGAAGCCGATCAGCGACTGCCCGGATAATCTCGGCGCTTTGCAGCATTCCGATTTTAACGGCATCAATGCCGATATCGTCAAGCACAGCATCGATCTGCTGGGAGACAAAAGCTGCCGGAACCTCGTGAATACCGGTAACTGCGACTGTATTTTGAGCTGTGAGTGCAGTAATCACCGACATACCGTAACAACCTAACGCAGAAAAGGTTTTTATGTCTGCCTGAATTCCTGCTCCGCCGCCGCTGTCTGAGCCGGCAATAGTCAACAACCGGTAATAAGTTCTATGGTTCATTTGTTGGATCCTGATGAATATAATTCTGAACCGGAACGCTTGAATTCCTCAGCCCGTTCTTCCAGTCCGTGTTCAATGACCTTGCTTTCCTGAATTCCTTTTTCATCGGCATATTTTTTTACATCTTCTGTGATCTTCATTGCACAGAAATGCGGCCCGCACATGGAACAGAAATGAACTGTTTTTGCAGTTTCGTTTGGCAGGGTTTCATCGTGAAATTCTCTTGCAGTAATAGGATCGAGGGCAAGATTAAATTGATCTTCCCACCGAAATTCAAATCGTGCTTTCGACATAGTGTAATCCCATTCCTGGGCGCCTGGATGTCCTTTAGCAATATCGGCTGCATGTGCGGCAATCTTATATGCGATAACACCGTCTTTGACGTCTTTCTTGTTCGGAAGACCGAGATGCTCTTTTGGCGTTACATAACAAAGCATTGCACATCCATACCAGCCAATCATTGCTGCACCGATTGCACTTGTAATGTGATCATACCCGGGTGCAATGTCGGTTACCAACGGTCCAAGTGTATAGAATGGAGCTTCAAAGCAGTGTTGTAATTCCATCTCCATATTCTCTTTGATTAACTGCATCGGAATATGGCCGGGACCTTCAATCATAACCTGGCAGTCTTGTTCCCATGCAATTTTCGTCAATTCTCCCAGAGTTTGTAATTCTGCAAATTGAGCTTCGTCATTCGCGTCTGCAATAGCACCCGGCCGCAATCCATCCCCGAGAGAAAAGCCGATATCGTATGTTTTCATGATTTCGCAGATTTCCCGGAAATGTGTGTAAAGGAAATTTTCTTTATGATGCGCCAGGCACCATTTCGCCATAATTCCGCCGCCGCGGGAAACGATACCGCAAACCCGGTTGATTGTAAGAGGAATATATCTGAGAAGTGTGCCTGCATGAATTGTAAAATAATCTACACCCTGCTCGGCTTGTTCTATTAGTGTATCGCGATAAATTTCCCAGGTTAATTCTTCCGCTTTTCCGTCGATTTTTTCGAGAGCCTGATAAATCGGAACAGTTCCTACAGGTACAGGAGAATTGCGTATAATCCATTCTCTGGTGAGATGTATATTTTTACCTGTTGATAAATCCATCACGGTATCCGCCCCGCATCTGATTGCCCAGCGCATTTTATCTACCTCTTCTTCGATCGATGATGCTATGGCGGAGTTGCCTATGTTCGCGTTGATCTTCACGAAGAAATTCCGGCCGATAATCATCGGTTCACATTCCGGATGGTTGATGTTTGCCGGAATAATTGCACGGCCGCGGGCAACTTCGTCACGAACGAATTCAGGCGTGATGAATTCCGGTATGCTTGCACTAAATGATGTACCTGTATGCCGCCGCATTAAACTGCTGCGGGATGTGCCGGATAGTTTTTCACGCCCCAGGTTTTCCCTGATAGCAATAAATTCCATCTCGGGTGTAATGATACCGCGTTTTGCGTAGGACATTTGAGTAACAGAGCATCCGCCTTTGGCACGCAGGACTTTATGTTTTTTTATTGGCACTTGACTATACTTTTCTTGTTCAGGATTTCGCTTGAATTCTTGATATCCCTCCGTAAGATAGTTATCGTTATAGGGCTTGATTTCACGTCCTTCGTATTCTTCTGTATCCCGGCGCTGCGTGATCCATTCATGCCTCAAGCGGAACAAACCTTCGGATATATTTTTCTCGTATTCGATATTGCCCCAGGGCCCGCTCGTATCATATACTCGAAACGGCGGATTTTCACTGAGCTCTCCATTTTCTGATTTTGTAGAGGTTAATGAAATCTCTCTGAAGGGCACACGAATGTCTTTATACGATTTTCCCTCAATGAATATTTTCCTGCTCTTCGGATGCGATTCTTTATCCTGAATATTTGTATTATTCATGTTTACCACCATTATATGTTAAATAAAATGATCAAATCCATGCTGAAGAATACGGGTTTCTTTTCCATCGTATGTATATCGTAATCCTGATTCTTTATCCACAACAAAACCTATATTGGAAAGCGGCCGATTAAATTTCTTCATAAACTCTTCTGAAATTGCCGGATAATATTCCGGCGCGATTGTCGTCAGGAGACAATAATCCTCTCCGCCTGCAACTGCAATTTCCGTTGTATTCCATCCGTATTTTTTTGAGGCGTTATTTAATTGCTTTGAAATAGGCAGGCATTCAGTTTTTATTTCTGCTCCGCATTGAGAACATTCCATTATTCGGTGCAAATCCGAATCAATACCGTCCGAAACATCCATCATTGCATGAACGCCTTTCTGCAATGCGAGCCAGGATCCTTCGGCTATCTGTGCCCGCGGTTTGTGATGCCGTTGGAGCAGGTAAGCCGCATCGTCGTCATGAGGCCTTTCTTCGATAAGATATCGAAGTCCGCCTCCAGAATCACCGATAAAATCCGTCACGCAAATGATGTCGCCTTGTTTTGCCGAAGAACGTAATTTTATGAATTGTGGATTAATTTTACCGAGTACTGTGATATTGATTACTATGTGGACGGGAGATTTCGTTGTGTCGCCGCCCAACAAATAGACTCTTTCAGCTTCTGCAAGCTCATGCAGTCCTGCATAAAACTCGTCCAACCATTCTACATCGATATTATAAGGTATGCCGAGAGATAGATAGGCGCTTTCCGGAGTACCACCCATCGCTGCAATGTCGCTGAGGTTAACTGCCAGAGATTTATAACCGAGATCTCGAGAAGAAATTTTGGCACGAAGAAAATGGATATCTTCGATCAACATATCTGTTGTTACGAGCAGCGATGCATCTTCTTTCCATGGAATGACGGCACAGTCGTCTCCGATTCCAACGATGGAGCCGGGAAGATTTTTCAGAAACGTCGGTGCTATACGATGAATCAATCCGAATTCGCCGATTTGAGAAAGTTTTATGGTACTATTCATTCTTTTCGTTGGTTTTGTTCAATGATTGCCCGTAATTGTCTGGATGCTTTTTCCGGATCGCTTGATGAGCAGATTGCAGAAACAACAGCCAGTCCATCTGCGCCTGCTTTAATTACAGATTCCGCGTTCGACGGATTAATGCCGCCGATTGCTACAAGTGTATGGTGCGAATTTGTACGTAAATTTTGTAATCCTTCAAGTCCCCATTCAGATGCTGTGTCGGTTTTTGTAGGTGTTGCAAAAATTGGACTTACACCAAGATAGTCCACATCAAAGTTTTCAGCATCAATAACCTGCTGCATTGTCTCTACCGAAAGGCCGATTACGGCATCGGAGCCCATTATCCGGCGTGCATCGAGGTATGGCATATCACATTGACCTATATGAACGCCATCTGCGTTAACTGCGAGTGCTATGTCTATTCTATCATTGATAATCAAAGGTATGTTTTGTGGTTTCAAGATTTTCTGTATACGAAAAGCCAATTCAATGTATTCCCGCGTGGAGCACTCTTTTTCCCGCAGCTGAACTGCCGTTACGCCGCCTCGCACGGCAGATCTGACAACTTCCTCGATTGTCCGGGGATGCGAGAGTGCGCGATCCGTAACAAGGTATAGACGAAAATCATATTTGTGTTTCATTTTCCAATCTTCAGACGTTTTTGTATGTCTAATTCTGTCAATTGATGCAGTGCGTCGAGGAAATGCATTTGAAGAGTGCCCGGGCCTTTCGATTGTTCGGCTGCAATCTCGCCGGCAATACCCATCACTGCCATCGCATGCGCTGCGGCAAGGAATGCGGAAGAGTTAACTGCCGCAAATGCTCCCGTCAATGCCGATGCCGTGCAGCCGAGTCCTGTTACCCTGGGCATAAGCGAATGTCCATTAAAGATACGGATAATTTTTTCACCCTGTACAATAACATCAACCTCACCGCTCACGCTCACTGTACACTGATAGCGTTTTGAAAGTTCAGTGGATGCCTCAAGCGCCTCTTCAGTTCTGTGTTTGCTGTCGACGCCTTTTGTTCCGCTTTCAGCATAAAAGAGAGCCCGGATTTCAGATGCATTGCCTCGAATAACGGAAGGCGGTGCCTCTTGCACTAGTCTGTGAGCAGTTTCTGTTCGCAAGCGAGTTGCACCTGCTCCTACAGGATCCACTATAATCGGGATTCCTAGTTTTTTCGCAGCACGTGCCGCAGTCAGCATTGACGCTATCCATGACGCACTCAGCGTTCCTATATTGATAACAAGAGCCCGTGATATTCCGACCATTTCTTTTACTTCTTCGATTGCATGTGCCATAACCGGCGATGCACCGATCGAAAGGAGTGCGTTGGCTGAAGTATTCATTACAACATAATTAGTTATATTGTGAATAAGCGGAGCCTCCGCACGGATTTTTTTTATATCATTCCATAAAGTGTCTGCAGTAATCATAATAATCTCCAAGTTGTTTATTAAACCGGTATTAAAATAAAAGCCGTTTCCCATAGGTTCATGGAAAACGGCTTCATAAAATAAAATCGTTTTTACTTCCCTACGCTGGTATTATCCAGATCAGGTTACTAGGGTGTAATCTCAGCCCGGTCTTGAATATGAAATAAGACCGTAGCACCCCGTACAATTTATAGAAAAGAACGAACTCCATATAAAAAATCTATGGAGAATATTGCAAAATTCATTGAATATTGTTTAAATATACCTCACAGAATGCAATATGTCAAGGATTTACATTTTGTTGCATATTTTTTATTATATATTCTAAATATTCAGATGTCTTTTATAGGTATTTT
>CAZYAM010000118.1:0-7374 GCA_964645575.1 uncultured Ignavibacteriaceae bacterium | reverse complement strand
TGGAGATATTATATCGATGGAAAGAGCTGGCTGTTCAAGGTAACTAAAAAAACAAAAACGATTTGCTGGGTTTCTGTATGTAATAGATATTTTAAAGTTACTTTTTATTTTAATAATAAAGCAGGAGAAATTTTAAAAAAAAGCTTGTTAGATAAAAGGCTTAAAAAGCACTGGTTAAAAGATAAGGAAAACGGAAATACCAGGCCGATAACAATAGAAGTTAAAAGCAAAACTGATTTGAAGACTGTAAAAATATTGATAGATTTAAACGAAAGCATCAAGTAAATAGTAATGGTTCAAAGAAGAAAGAATGATGTCACTTGCCAAAATGAAAATTCAAGGCGGTCTCTGGCCGCCTTTTTGTTTTCAAAAAGAGGAAATTGTTCCGTTGTAACTACTTTCTGGTTTTTGTATATTGTGTAAACGAAGAAATCAAATATCCGAATGCGCATTGGCAAAATTGACATAGAAAAACCGCTTCTTTTAGCTCCGATGGAAGATGTAACGGATCAGGCATTTCGAATTATTTGCAAACGCCTCGGTGCCGATATTGTTTATACGGAATTTGTGAATTCCGAAGGACTTATAAGAAATTCTGAAAAAACAAAGAAGAAGATGGATTTCCGTGATGAAGAACGTCCTTTCGGAATTCAGATCTACGGCGGCGAAGAATCTTCTATGAAAAGCGCCGCAACAATCGCCGAAAACCTTCAGCCGGATATTATCGATATCAATTGCGGATGTTGGGTTCGAAATGTAGTTGGATCTGGCGCAGGTTCAGGACTGCTTCGTGAAATACCTAAAATGGAACGAATAATTTCCGCGGTTGTAAAGACCGTTAAAATTCCGGTAACAATTAAAACGCGAATTGGCTGGGATGCCGAATCAATAAATATCATCGATGTTGCAAAGATGGTTGAGCAAACCGGTGCCGCAGCAATGACCATTCATTGCCGTACCAGGTCTCAAGCCCATAAAGGTGAGCCAGATTTTTCATGGATATCGAAAGCAAAATCGGCAGTTTCTATTCCTATTATTGCCAACGGATCACTAGAAACGCCTGAAAAAATTCAGAATGTCTTCAAGGAAACCTGTTGTGACGGCGTTATGGTTGGACGCGGGGCAATAGAAAATCCATGGATATTCAATCAGACAAAGCACTTCATGAATACAGGAATACTTCTTTCTTGTCCGACAGTTGAAGAACGTTTTCGTCTTCTTATAGATCATCTAAAACTATCCGTTGAGTGTAAAGGTGAACGCAAGGGGGTTATTGAATTCAGAAAGCATTACGCCGGATACTTGAAAGGATTACATGGAGCGTCAAAAATACGCCAGGGACTGATGATGTATGTTAATTTGGAACCGGCGATATCACATCTTTTAAAATATCGTGATGAACTTCTTTTATACGATGCCTTGCGAACAAAATCAGATAAAGTCGAAGCTGCTTGAGAAGAAACTATGGATAAAGAGCAAATTGCGGAAATTCTTGATGAAATGGGAACACTGCTTGAATTAAAAGGCGAGAATCCATTTCGTTCTCGCGCATTTCATAATGCTTCACAAATAGTCTCCGGAATAACAGATGACCTTTCGAATCTTGTTGCTTCTCAATCTCTTACAAAAATCAAAGGCATAGGAAATGCTTTATCAGATATTATCACTGAGTTATTCAAAACAGGAGTATCAAAGCAGCACGAAGAATTACGTCTATCAATTCCCGCAGGCGTTCTTGAGCTTCTTCATCTTCAGGGTTTAGGGCCGAAAAAAGTAAAAATATTATATGAGAAAATGAATATTAAATCTATTGTTGAACTAAAAAAAGCATGTGAGCAGAAACGTCTTCGGTCCATTGATGGGTTCGGCGCAAAGACCGAAGAGAATATTCTTAAGAGCATCGAACAAAAAGAGAAGATCAGCGATAAACATCTCTATCCCCAAGCACTTGAATCTGCGGAAAAAATTAAAAACATGCTGAAAAGCATCAAAGGAATCGAACAATGCGACTATGCAGGCAGTCTTCGAAGATGTAAAGAATTAATAGGTGATATTGATATTTTAGCGAGCACGTCGGATAAAAATCGCCCGGAAATATTTAAGAAATTCATTGCATATGGAGAAGTAGGATTCGTTCTTGCTACTGGAGATACAAAGGCAAGTGTGATATTAAAAAATGGAATTCAATGCGATCTACGGCTGGTAACAGATTCTGAATACCCGTTCGCATTGAATTATTTTACAGGAAGTAAAGAGCACAATGTAGAAATTCGCTCGCTTGCTCGAAAGAAAGGCTGGAGCCTGAATGAATATGGTTTTACACGCATAAACGAAAATAAATCGTCTCAAAGATTGAAAAAAATCCCTGCCTGTAACAACGAGAAAGATATCTATAAAGCGCTTGGACTTCATTATATTCCCCCTGAATTGCGTGAAAAAACAGGCGAGGTAGAATTTGCACGGAAGCATACTATACCAAAGTTAATAGAACTGGACGACATCCTTGGAGCATTTCATTGTCATACAAATGAGAGTGATGGATTCAGTTCGCTTGAACAAATGGTCGATGCAGCAAAGAAGCTGGATTGGCGATATCTTGGGATAGCGGATCATAGTCAGGCGGCTGCATATGCGGGAGGCTTATCTCCTGAAAGAGTCCGTGCACAGATGAAACAAATTGACCAAATGAACGAAAAAGATCCGGATTTTCGCATATTCAAAGGGACAGAATGTGATATTTTTGTCGACGGTTCCATCGACTATCCGGATGATCTTCTTTCCGAGTTCGACTACGTAGTTGCCTCAATCCACAGCAAACTTAAGATGACGGAAGATGAATCTACAAAACGTATTATTAAAGCGTTAAAAAATAAATATGTGACCATGCTTGGACATCCAACCGGCAGGCTTCTCCTTGAACGTGAAGGATATCCCGTGAATATAAATAAAATTATCAATGCTGCTGCAGATTATGGAAAGGCGATTGAGATTAATTCTCATCCCATGCGGCTCGATTTAGATTGGAGATATGTGAAGTACGCGAAAGAAAGAGGTGTCCCTATCTTTATCAATCCGGATGCCCATCATATTGACGGTCTTAATTACGTTCAATACGGTATTGGAATTGCCCGTAAAGGATGGCTTGAGGCAAAAGATGTCATTAATACATGGTCTACGCAAAAAGTTGTTAATTTTCTTGAATGCTAGCGGCGAAAGGACAGAACAATGAGTATCTATAATGTTTTATCTTTTGAAATGCCGGTCATAGCCTATTCTGTGCTTCACCAGCATAAGAAGACTGTAACAGCGAAGGAATATGCGCGATCGCTGCTTAACCTTAGGTCTGATTTAAGTAAAGAAACCGAGCAAATAAAATCGACATGGGAGAACTATATTTCAGACTTAACATCAAAGAGTGTCCAAGCAACACGCGGGAATCTGTCTCAGTTCCTTTCCACGCCTATTCAATCCGATACGGATGAAATTCAAAAAATCCTAAAAGATCAAATAATACAAGCCTCAGACCAGTTACTGCCTAACATCCAATATGGGTTATCCGGCGGATACGATGCAAAATATCTTATAGACACAAAACAGAATGAAATACCGAAGTCACGCATGGCAGAAGGGAGGTCTTTCATGCAAAATATAGGTTTCAAAGTCGATAAAAACAAAGGCTCTGTTTTTGAGTCCATCTATTTAGTCCAGGGAGGATCGAATTTAGACATTTTAGAGAATATTATACGAAATTGTATCAGTGTTTATAATTCTGCTCATGAAATGAAAATAAGCGACTTCGAGACGATGGCATGCTCGGTTTATAACCTTTTATTCTCAGATGGTGTATCATATAGCGGCTTCGATCGATTTGAATTGCAGGTGAATTTTGTTAAAGGGAAAGAGCCATATGAGTTATTTAACAAGGAGTTATGCGAATCAATTAAATATTTTCGCACAGAGATACATCATCTAAATGTCTCGGTCTGGCAGCGTAAACTTGGCCTGGGAATAGGAGATGAATATGTGTTAAGAATTCTTACCAAAGATAGATTTACGCTGCATGCAGCTGTCCAGGCTGCTCAAAAGTTTACGAAAGACAAGCATCTAATTGCTAATGCAATTCGTGCAGGGACATGGCTTACAAAGGAAATTACATGATTCCACATAAGTTCTTATGAAGCAGGCAGATAAAAATGATACGATCAAGCGGGTACTCCGTATTACTTCTCGCTTGAAAAAAGAATTCCCTGAGGCCCGTTCTGCTCTTGTATTTTCAGATCCCCTGCAGCTTCTTGTTTCGACAATACTATCGGCTCAATGCACAGACGCAAGGGTTAACATGGTTACACCTGCACTATTTGCTAAATATCGATTTGCTAAGGACTTTGCTACGGCTGATATAAGCGAATTGGAGAATGAAATTAAATTTACAGGTTTTTATCGAATGAAAGCAAAACATATTATGGAAGCATGCGCGGCAATTTTCAACCGTTTTCATGGCAATGTACCACAGACATTTGAAGATATTATTTCGCTGCCGGGAGTAGGGCGTAAAACGGCAAATTGTGTCCTTGGCGGTGCTTTCGGCATACAAAGTGGGATTGTTGTCGACACTCATGTAATACGTCTATCTAATCGTCTTGGATTAACAAAACATAAAGTTCCCGAGAAAATTGAACAAGATTTAAAAGAGATAATACCGAAGAATGAATGGTACCGTTTCAGCAATCTCATTATTCTTCATGGCCGTAAAACCTGTAAAGCCAGAAAACCGCTCTGTGTTCAATGTGTTTTGTTCGATGACTGTCCATCAGGTAAAATTTTTTCAATATTGCCTGCAAAGATGGATAGACTTCATTTGAAATCCATCTCCAGACATAAAACATATATTCGTAAATAGTTAATTAAACATGATATAATTTAGGGATTTTAAATGAATTATTCGGATTCTTTGAACCTTATGCATGAATACACAAAAAGTGATGCTCTGCGTAAACATATGTATGCAGTTGAAGACGCTATGCGTGCATATGCACGAAAATTTGGCCAGGATGAAGAGAAATGGGCGATTGTTGGCATTCTTCATGATTTCGACTACGAAATGTATCCGACAATACCGGATCATCCTTTAAAAGGATTGGAGATCCTAAAATCAAAAGGATATCCGGATGACATCAGGAATGCAATCTTAGGGCATGCAACTTTTAGCGGTGTGCATAGAGAATCACAAATGGCAAAAGTTCTTTATGCCTGTGATGAACTTTGCGGTTTCATTTCTGCAGTAGCGGTCATCCGGCCTAATAAAATCATGGATCTGGAGATATCATCAGTAAAAAAGAAACTCAAGGATAAGGCCTTTGCAAAGAATGTAAGCAGGGAGGATATAGACCTGGGAATAAAGGAGATGGGAGTTTCGCCTGAAGATCATATTAAGTTTGTTATAGATGCAATGAAGTCGGATGCAGAGAGACTTGGCTTAAAGCCATGATAATACTTTTCTACTCTCATTACGATTTAATATTTCTGACTTAAAACAGAATTATTTTTATTCTTGCTTATCCTTACATACCTGCTTGCATTTCTTTTCTTGTTCATCTAACTTATGCCATAATCGGATGAATAATGATACCATTAAAAGATAGAATTAAACGTAAAAGATTCCCTTTTATTACTAGTCTACTTATTTTAGTAAATATTCTTGTTTTCGCTTACCAATTATCACTTGGCGAAAATTTGGAATTCTTTTTTAATCGCTTCAGTATTACTCCAAGTCAAATAATTCAAGCTCTTCATTCTGATTTATTTAAACCATTTGTTTTTATGACATTTATAACCTCACTTTTTTTACATGGAGGTTGGCTTCACCTCGGCGGCAATATGCTATATCTCTGGGTCTTTGGTGATAACGTGGAGGATAAGCTTGGCCATATTCGATTTCTCATATTCTACGTTCTTTGTGGAATTGCAGCATCGGCACTGCATATATATATCGACCCTGCATCTAATATTCCTGCAATCGGTGCGAGCGGTGCCATCTCAGGTATACTTGGCGCATACATACTTATGTTTCCAAAAGCCCGAATACTTACTTTAGTGCCGATTTTTATATTCATTCATTTTGCGGAACTACCTGCATATGTTATACTTGGCCTATGGTTTATATTACAATTCTTTAACGGTATTCTATCTTTAAAATATGCAGATGCAAGTATGAGTAGTGGAGTTGCATGGTGGGCGCATATTGGAGGATTCATAACAGGACTCATTCTTGTGTTCCCGTTTAAAAAGTATAAATGAGTTTTATTTATCCGGTAGAAGAGGGGATGCTCTTTCTTGCGAAAAAAAACATTATTTCTATATCCATAATATGAAAATATTAAAATGAAAGAAGGTAACAGTGAAAAAGAAGGTATCTCTAAAAGCATATCAAAACATTGAATTCCTTAGCAGCCCAAACGCTCGCCCTATCCGCCTGCTTTCCGAATTACTGCAGCCTCAACTACAACTTCGTAGAGAGGGAATAAAAGACACAATCGTTTTCTTTGGCTCTGCGCGTGTCCAACCTAAATCACAGTCCAATAATTTGCTGAAGAAATTGACTGCAAATCAAGAGAGATCAAAGATAAAACATGCTAAAGATAAACAACTAATTGAAGATGCGAAAATTGATTGCCTGATGTCCAGTTACTATGAAGATGCTGTTACTCTTTCAAAAATGATTACTCAATGGGTACAAACGCTAAAGCAGCCTTATAGATTCGCTATATGCTCAGGCGGTGGTCCGGGCATTATGGAGGCAGCAAATAAAGGCGCCTCATTAGCTAAAGGACGAACAATCGGATTTAACATTAGTCTTTCTTCTGAACAAATGGAAAATCCTTTTATATCACCTGAATTGAACTTTGAATTTCATTACTTTTTTATGCGAAAATATTGGTTTGTATATCTGGCAAAGGCATTTTTAATGTTTCCAGGCGGTTATGGAACGATGGACGAGCTAATGGAAGTTCTTACACTGGTACAAACACAAAAACTGAAAAAGAAGGTAACAATTATTCTGTATGGAAAAGAATTCTGGAATGAAATTTTAAATTTTGATGCTTTGTTGAAGTATAGAGTTATTAGTCCGGAGGATCTTAAATTGTTTCGAATTGTCAATACACCAAAAGAAGCATTTGAGCATCTTGTGAAGGAATTACGTAAAAATTATCCATTAGAGACTGCTTCATAATTACATAGAAAAAATATATTTTTTTTTCTATTTGGATTAGATATATAAAACATTGGTTTATTGTGAGCTTTATGACCCCCGCTCTTACGTGGTTGTACAAAAAGTTTTTTCATAATAAAGAACACGATATTTAATGGAAATAC
>CAZYAM010000117.1:0-8223 GCA_964645575.1 uncultured Ignavibacteriaceae bacterium | reverse complement strand
CAGAATGTTATTGAGCGTGCCGTCGTTCTCTGTAAGGGAACACAATTGACACCTGATGATCTTGTGCTCGATATTAATCGGCGTGATTCCATTCTTCCGAATTCAATGACGCTCGAGGAAATTGAACGTCGGATTATTAAAGCAACACTGGATGATATGGATGGAAATCGAAGAAGGACGGCGGAGAAATTAGGTGTTTCATTGCGCTGGCTCCAGTACCGTTTAAAAGAATGGAATAAAGAATAATGCCGTTCAACATCGAAGAGAAAATCAGCGAGAGCAGTTTTACCAGTGTCTATCGTGCATTTGATACAGTGCTGCAGCGAAATGTACTATTAAAAGTGCTTCATAAGCATCATGCTGCAGATAATGATCTTTATCAGCGTTTTGTGCGGGAAGCACAGGCTTGTGCTGCGCTTCGCTCGGAACACATAGTTCAAGTCTACGAATTAATCGAATATGAAGGATCACCGGCAATTGTATTAGAATATGTTGATGGTGCTTCGCTCAAGAATCTAATCAGTACAGGGACAACACGTTCGTTGAAATATGCAAGAAAAGTTGCTTTGCATACTCTTCGCGGACTCGTGGTCGCACACGAGCGGGGAATCATCCATCGTGATATTAAACCCGGGAATATTCTTGTTGTAACAGATGGAACATTGAAAGTTACAGATTTTGGACTGGCATATCTTGCCTCTGTTCCAACAATAACGGCGCATGGAATGGTGCTTGGAACACCTGCTTATATGTCTCCTGAACAAATTCGCCACGAAGAAATAGACCAAAGAACAGATCTCTTTTCTTTGGGTGCAACTCTAACTGAAGTATTAACCGGCGAACGTCTGTTCGAAGGGACTTCGTATGCGGAGTGCGCTAAGAAGATTCTCTCGTTTAAAGTGGATATACTTGATAATCTTGTAGAGAAGTCGTCTGTTGAGTTTGTAAAATTCCTAAAACTTCTCTTAGCTCCTCAGAAGCAAAACAGATATGGTGCATCAAAAGATGCGCTTTACGCACTTGATCAAGATGAATCGAAAATATTTATATCTATCCCGCATGCAAAACCGAAAATGGAAAAACAAACAATACTCATAAAAGCAGCGGCTGCGTTCCTTGGAGTATTGATGATTATCCTGTTCGCATATTTTTATTTTCCATATTTTCATTCTCCTGTACAAAATCAATCAACGGTTCTATCTGATACGATTGCTTCTGTTCAGCCTGAGTCCTTACTCCAACCGCAGGTGCTTAAAGAACAGGAAATTTCTAAAACAATGGCCATACCGCTGTCAGAGGATTCAGGTACTATTCTCCTTACCAGTGCACCCTGGGCGAAAGTATATATAGATAATGCCTTTGTCGGAGAAACCCCCATTAGTAAACCTCTTGCTCTTTCGGCAGGAAAACATTCTATCACGTTTATGCACCCATCGTTTGATCCTATCCTTCAGACTATTACGGTAAAACCGAACAGTGAACTGCATGTTTCAGCGGATTTTATTGAGAAAGCCGGATTTCTAAACTGTATTGTTAATCCATGGGCAGAAGTGTACGTCGATGAACAATATAAAGGTACAACGCCTTTGGAGAAACCGATATTGCTGTCATCGGGAAAACACCATGTACGATTGAAAAATACATCGTTCGTTGATATTATTCGCGAAGTAACAATCAAATCAAAAGATACGACTTCAATACATATATTGTTTGAGCAATAATGATTACACGCAAAATAATAATTGTCTCTATGTTCTTTGTTATATATGTACAAAGTGTATACGCGCAAGAGGATTCTATTCTTACAATTCTGCAAGAAGTTGAGTCTCTTTATAACGCAGGTTCATATATGAATGCAGAATTGGAGGGCAGGCGCCTTCTTGAATATCCGGAATTAAATGATTCTATCCGTGCAGCAGTGCACAGCTCAATTGCATTCTCTTTGATAGCCCAGGGGAAAACTGAATTAGCAAAAGAACAATTTATTTCTGTGCTTAAACTTATGCCAGATTACGATCTTGACCCTGTTTATACTTCTCCTAAGATACTTGTTATTTTTAGGGAGACCCAGCAATACTTCCTTTCATCAAAGAAACTTCAAACAGATACCGCTAAGTATTCGTTATTAACCGAATACAATACCATCACATATCGGACAATTATTTTCCCCGGATGGGAACAATTACATCAAAATAGAACGACGGCAGGAAGCATTTTACTTGGAGCCGGCATTACAACACTTGGCTCCGGAATTGTTTTTGAATTTCTGAGACATTCTGCACGTAGAAATTATTTATCTGAGACTAATTCTTTAAAAATTAATGAAAAGTACAAAATCTATAATAGGTATTATAAGGCGGAAATTATATCGTTCATTGCTTTTGCAGGTGTATATATCGCATCAGAGGTTGACGTGCTGCTTGCACAGGACGATTTGCCGTTCTTAATTGAATTAAACTTGCCCGGATCGAAAAGGCCAAAATTTACATTTACTATCCGTTTTTAGCATGCATGATATGCATTATAGTGCATATCATGCATAATTCAAGTGAGTGGATCTCTTATTTTGCACAGATTTTAGAGTATTTCTAATGGCATATGGATTGCTCCTTTTTTATGGAATAATTTTATCGTCTGAAAGATAATCATATCAAGGAGAAAATAATGAAAAATAAATACTGGTTTTGTGGAATTGCTGTATTAGTCCTTTTACTGATTTTCACACAATCAATATTTTCGCAAATTGAATTTTCATCGATTCATGGGAAGCATATTAAATTTATCTCTGAACCGTCACCCTATGGTCGAGTAGGTGTAGCTTATAATTATACAGCTGTTGCTGTTACTGCAGACACGACTGCGGTTATTCGTTATTCCGCCAGTGATGTTATTCCTGACGGTTTCACAATTGATTCGATATCCGGTATCGTAAGTTGGACCCCGGCAAAAAAAGGATGGTATCCGATTAAGATAATCGCGGCATCGAGCAAAAGTAATATTGCAGTTCAGTCTTTTATTGTTGCGGTAGTAGGAGGAAATGGAGTTGTTCAGGGACATGTGACTGATACATTAGGCAATGCTATTAATCATGTAATTATTGAAGTACTGCAAGCTTTAAATACAGAGACAACAAGTATCGGTTGTTATGCATACTTCGCAAGAACAGATAAAAATGGATATTATCGTATTTCGAATATTGATCCCGGTTCGTATAAGTTACGGGCAATATCACCGATACCCAGGTATGCAAGCCAGTGGTATGACGGTAAGTATAATCCTAATGATGCGGATAAAATCATTATTTCTGATTCTTCTTCTGTTACTCCTACCATAGCTGATTTTACTCTTCGGGGAGGTGTTGAAACACAGCCTTTGATAACTGTCTCCGGTCTTGTAACCGATACGAATCTTCTTCCGATAAAAACTACAAACGTATTTTTTGTGAGATACGGATTTGCATTGAATTGTAAAGATATTGATGACGACTATCGCGAGTATTTTAATATGCATAATTGGTACGACAATTTTAGGCTTGATGAAAGATCACAGCATGTATATCATGCCAAAGGCGACTCCCTCGGTATGTATTCGCTTAATATTCCCAGGGGGACTTACATTGCTTTTGCAAAAGCTCCAGGATATGGAAAGGAATTTTATTTGGAGAAGTCTGATCTGCTTTCGGCAAATCACATAATACTGAAACAGGACAGTGCAGGAATTAACTTCACACTCGCGCCGTTTCCGCCTGTTGCTCATGGCACAATTAAAGGAACTGTTATTGATTCCTTGCTGGATATAGGTGTCCCCTCACGCATAATTGCGTCTCGAGATAGATGGACTTCAAAAGATTGTTATAACAGTTTTCGCTCATATGTTGTTGATACAGATTCACTCGGCGCTTATACAATCGATTCTTTATTGCCGGGATCATACTTTGTTTTTGCAGTGCCTTTAGGTAATTATGCTCCTGCATTCTATTCAGCAGATGCCGCTAGTATACGATGGAAAAAAGCAAGCAGGGTAATTGTTAATGGGAATACTGTTGAAGATATTAACATCTTTGTACGTAAGATCCCTTCAATTACAAACGGATACTCCAGTATTCACGGTAATGTTCGTTCTTCGTCTGGTTCTGCTTCGATGGCAGGCGGTCTTGTTTATGCATACCGGAATGGAGAGGTTTCAGGATACGCGATTACAAATGAGGAGGGAAATTACGTAATTGAAGGTTTGGCTCCCGGTACATACACGGTAATGGTTGATAAACTAGGATGTAATGAGACAGAATCGAAATCTACTACAGTTTCCTATAGCATTACTGGAAATCCTGTTAGTGCTACTATAGATTTTTCGATTGATGAAGCAACAGGTGTGACTCAAACTTCTATCCTACAGCCGGCAAAATTCATGCTCAAACAAAATTACCCGAATCCATTTAATCCATCAACAGCGATTGACTATACACTGAATCAATCAGGCTACATTACTTTGAAAGTGTATAATCTTCTTGGTCAAGAAGTATATACATTAGTTGATGGAATTCAAAGTGCAGGAAGTTACCGTGCGACATTTAATGCGAAGGGACTTTCAAGCGGTATTTATTTCTATCGCTTGAAAAATCAGAATACTGTTCAGACTCGAAAAATGATTCTCCTGCAATAAATCATTGTCTTATAATCATCTTGTATTTGGACAGGGTTGTCTTGATTGCAAGGCAACCCTTTTTTTTATGGTTAGAGTTAGATTATAGTTAAAGAAGAGAATTAGCGATATTGGATTTTCATCGCATTACTTTATCGTAGTATATGTGCTTACGCCGAGCGGCATAATTTTCATTGTTACGCCAGCTATGAGTATCCCTGGATCAACCACGGTTAAGAAAAATCCCGGTGAGAAGTAAGATGATGTTATAACACCGGGGAATATATTTAATCGGAATCGGCAATTTTTAGATGCAGAATAGACTATTGACATAAGAAGCGAATTATTTCTATCATAATATATTCCAGCCATCGGTCCTGATGCTATTGTATTAGAAGGAACTCCATTTTGCACCGGAAGGCTTTTTACACCTTTAGATGCCAGTCCAACGCCAAAAGAAACAGCATCTTCCAGGTTTCTTTTGAAGGATAATCCGAAAATTGCAAAGTTGCCAAAATGAAAAAAAACACTCGTTGACTTCGATTTTGTCAATGCGTATTTCATCACAAAATTCTGACCTGCATTGCGAAATGCAAGCGGAGCAAATGAAATTGCAGCAGGCTGTGACCAATCATTTAAGCTTAGTTCTGTAGAGAAAAATTCTGAAATTTTATCGGAACTAAAGAGAAGAATTCCAAGAGGCTGAAAGATCAGAATGTCAGGGATACAATCTATGTTCGGATAGATGTATTGACCATTTTCGACTGTTTCATTGAAAAATTCGCTTGCCATCACAGTGATTGCTCCCAACAAATAGGGAACAGGATAACCGTTGTAATCATACCATTCAGCAATCTTTCGTGAAACCATTCCACCGCCTATGCCGTGGAGCATATAGTTTGGAACCCATTGAGCGCGATTCATGTCGAAGCTGGTGGGGAATATCTCTTGACTTAGAAATCGATTCCATCCGAAATTACTAATGACGGGAAGAGGAGACGCAATGCTGCGCCAAACACTTGTTGAACCGTTTTCCCAGGGTATTGCAGTAAATGTGCTTGGACGATCGAGCTGCTGATATGTATCGCAACCGCTGTTGACAAGGACTGATACTGGATTAAAAAGCGCTTCTGATCCGTATTCGTATGGACGGAAAAAATAATATTTTTTTTCCTGCCCGCACAGCTTCGAAAAAGAAATCAGGAGGCAAAAACAAATAGAAATACTTGTCGCAGTGACGAATGATGTCTGTTTTTGATCTCTATTTTGTTTTATGTGTAGCCCTTTGTTCAACGTCACTGTCTTTTCAACGTCTTCTTTCATCTTTTTCTGTATCGTTTTTAGGTGCAGTTCGCGAAGAAGCCGGAGTTCTGGGATTCGATGTACGCTCGGCCGCCCGCTGGCGTACTTCACTATCATGGACTGTTGATTGTTTTGCAGCTGCCTCAGGTGCATTTTTCCATGTATTCTGATCACGTTGCTCCCATCCTTGCGGAGTACTGCGTAAGATTGTACCATCCGGAGCCGCATAGACATTGTTTTCTCTTATCGAAGGATGCGTCACGATTCTTGACTCTGTTCTTGAAGTTGCATGCGGCATCTGTTGAGTATCTGCAGTAGTAGCCGGTTTGGCTGCTGTGCGAGTTTCGGCAGAAGATTGCGGTTGTGCTGCCGTTCTCGCAGCTTCCCTTGCCGGTCTCGATGACTCGGATTGTCGAACAGAAGATGTTGTTTCTGCGGCTTCTCTTGCAGGTCTTGAAAGCTCAGATTGTGCAGCAGGAGATGTCGCCGGTTTGGTTGTTGGAACCTCGGTTGGTATTGTCTTTTGCTCTTCCCGCGTAACAGTTCTTCCTGCGTTTAGCGATTCACTTGTAACTGGGCGCCTTATTCCAGCTCCTCTATTATCATATAGAGTTGTTGTGCGCTGTATGCCGGAAGTACGTCTTATATCGTTCGACGTCTCTTTGACCTGCTGTGCGATAACTGCTTCCGGGCGATACGCTGGATGATATCCTTCGCGATATACAGGTTTTGTGGATGGACAGTAAGCCGGATGATTTTCTGCTGGACCCCACCACCCTGCGTTTCCGACTTTTGGCTTATGTGCAAACCATCCATGCGGCCTGTCCCAACCCAAGTTGATAGACCAACCTACCCAAGGATTATAGTGAATATTAAATCCCCATGTCCACGGCCGTGCATAATATGAATTTTTATGCCATGGATGATAATTATATCCTGTTCCGTATACAACTGTTCCGCTGTAGACGTAACATCCGGTGTAACCGGAGGTGTATCCAAAATAAACAACATCGGGAGTGTAAGTGTACACACGAACATAGCGAACGTTATAAATAGGGCAGCGCGGTGGAATTATATAGATAATTTCAGGAACTTTTATGCAGATTTTCCAAGGGCCGTAGGGATCAGCACTTTGAAACCATATTCCCTTATCGCAGCCGTAAAAATGTTCGTTAACACGAATAACCGCTGCCGATGTATTTACGGCGTATTCCATACCTGTGTTCTCGATTGATTCGAATTGGGGCTCTCCATCGTATTCAATCCGTGTTGTTAGATGGCGATCTACCTCCGCCATTTGAGGAATCTGTGAATCGAATATAGCTTCTTTTGCAGGTATAGTTCCAGCAACATGCGATAGTATGTCATCACAATTCGATCCGGGGGGAATTCGTCGAAAACCGATGGGAAGCCTGTTGGATGCTATGAATGTCCATGGGCCTGTTAGTTCTCTTGCGGTATACCATCGTCCTGAGATAAGTATGAAATAATTTTTCATACTGTTTTCAAAAAACAAACGATTCGGAGTATTACTCGCATAAAGAAGTCCGGTTTCTTTAATAGCTGAAAGCTGCAGAGGACCATCGGTGGAGATTAATTCGGTCGGTTCTGTACACACGACAATTTCCGGTACTTTCCGGATTCTTAACAGAAGGGCATCGGCAATTATATATTCATCTATTTCTTCATCGACTTTCATTTGTTGATAAAGATTAGCAATAGATCGCGGCGGAGTGGTTACCTTATTCCAGCGCCCTTTGACAGTATTTGTGCTGAACCAAAAATCTCCTCCGTGAAGATAGTATTTATGATCTGTTAGATTTTGCACCAAAAAATAGGGAGTATTGATAACACGCTTCAATGATGTTCCAGCAATGTTGCTGAGAATCGGATCGCCATCAATCCGTACCAGGACAGCAGGACGGTCTGTCACAATAATTTTAGGTGGTTTCATTTCAAGTTCACGGGCGGATTCCTTTTCCTTCTGTGCGGTTTCAACACTTATCAGAAGCAGATCGAGAGAAAAAGTGAGATCGAAACGTGGTATTATTTCCTCTAATGCTGCAGCGATTTTTGCTGTGTCCGCATCTGTTTCTGAGGGGAACTTAATTCTTCGTACCTCCATCTCTTTAAGCATCACTGTCCGTGTCGGACGATCGGTAAAGACTTTACAGTTCACCCAAACTGCACCGAACACCGGTTCATTTTTTCCTATCTGCATTATTGAAACTGCCGCACGGGCTCTTAAAGAATTTCCGGAGTACGAATCAATTTGAGGTT
>CAZYAM010000116.1:0-8224 GCA_964645575.1 uncultured Ignavibacteriaceae bacterium | reverse complement strand
TCGGCAGTTATACTGCATTACAGGGTAATCTCGATCCGACCGTATTATATGCCTCTCCTGATCGCATACGTGAAGGCGTAAAGAAAATATTGGACAAGTTCGGAAAAGGCGCGGGCCACATTTTTAATCTCGGGCATGGCATTCTGCCGGATACTCCTGTAGAGCATGCGAAAGCATTCGTGCAGGCAGTCAAAGAAGAAAGTGTAAAGTATCATAAGTGAGAAATGATTGTGCACTAGACGTGACTGTATCTTTAGCGTAAAGAGGTACAAATATTTTTATATTTTGATTCCAATGCTGAATGTTGTAAATTAGAATAAACTTAATCGCAACAAGATAAACATACTTTCAATGCTCACTAAAGAATATATAAACGAAGTAAAAACGAATGGTAATGGATCACTTACAAAAACGATCGAAGGATTGAAGGATATCGCTAGCTTAAGCTATTTTCTAGAAAATCTAGGCTTCTTACCCAAAAGCTTCGATGGCTCGATTCTTTTACCATTTATTAATCATGAGAGTACCAATATAAGATTTTGGATTGTCAAGAACCTTGGCAAACTTGGTGATTCAAAGTATATTGAACCTCTTTCAAAAATCGCTAAAGAAGACTCAGACTCAATGGTAAGACGTGAGGCTGTCTCATCGCTTGGACGAATGCGCAATGATAAGAATATTCCAACTCTTCTCAGTTTACTATCTGATCCTGATCCAAAAATACTTGCCCAAGCTATAAGAGGACTTTTAGTTTTCAAAGGTAATGAAATTGTCGATACACAACTTAAGCAGATTGTTCACCATCAAAACGAGTTCATACAACAAGTAATTCAGAAAGAGTACTTTCCCAAAGAAATAAAGACATCGCATCTTCTTCACGCTCAATCTTATGAATACTTAAAAAATGTTGTTGTAAACGGAGATGTGCGAGAAATTCTTCTAGCTGTTCCCGAAGATTCTATTCATCTGACTTTTACTTCTCCGCCATACTACAACGCAAGGGATTACTCAATCTACCCGAGTTATAAAGCTTATCTACAATTTCTTGCAGATGTTTTCGAGAAAGTGCTCAGAGTAACAAAGGAAGGTCGGTTTTTTGTTCTTAATACTTCACCTATTATCATTCCAAGAGTAAGCCGTTCACATTCAAGTAAACGTTATCCTATTCCATTCGATATCCACCCCTTCCTCGTCGAAATGGGTTGGGAATTTATCGACGACATTGTTTGGCTTAAACCTGAGGCAAGTGTAAAGAATCGAAATGCTGGATTCTTGCAACATCGCAAACCACTTGCTTACAAACCTAATCCTGTTACCGAATACCTTATGGTTTACAGAAAACAAACCGATAAACTCATAGATTGGAATATCAAAGAATATGAATGGAACACAATAAAGGAAAGTAGGGTGCTTGAAGATTATGAGACTTCAAATGTATGGCGTATTGATCCAACTTTCAGTAAAGGGCATTCAGCAGTATTTCCAGTAGATCTTTGTAATCGTGTTATTACATATTATTCTTTTAAAGGTGATGTAGTTTTCGATCCTTTTGCTGGAAGTGGTACCGTAGGTAAAGCAGCAAATAACCTTAAACGATATTTCTTCCTTACAGAAAAAGATGAAAATTACTTTCATGTAATCAAAAATAATCTCGGCAAGGAATCTCTCTTTTCAAACGAGACATCTCGGTTCCTCACTCTTAATGAATTCAATCAACTCATAAAAATATGACTCTTACAGACTCCGTAACCCGACGCATCATTGAAAAATTAATTAAGGGCCAAGATTATCGGATCGAGATTGTTACTCTCATTGATGCTGAATTCCTTCAATATGTCATAGACTTTTTCAAAAAGGTCGTAGAGGCTAAACTCAAAAACCAGAATGTAACAATCGACTGGTACAAAAAAGAACTTCTTAATCCAAACCTGGCTTCAGATGACATAGCAATAAACTCAGGTCTTAACAAGAAAACGATTTCGAATATGTATAATAGCGCCACAAGGGAAATTGTTCTAGATGCTTCTCTTGAACATTATGAAACTCTCTATGAATCTATAAACAATTTAATTGCAAGCGATAGCGACATCAATATCACCCTAACTATCAAATTACGATGTGTTAGCGTAGAACTTAATATAAACGAAAGTCTAATAGTTATAAATACTATTGCTGTAAAAAGGGCTGCTCTTCGTGGAGGTTTGTGGAGTACGGCTGGCAAGCAAGTTGAGAAATCATTAATGAAAACTTTGTGTGGCCTTTTCAGTGTCCCTTTGCAACATTATGATCAAAGCAGGTTGCCTGCATCAATGCGAGAAGTAGATTTCTATCTTATCGGAAATACCGACAAGGAACGTCATCGGTGTGAAGTCAAGCTAATGGGTAAAGGCAATCCTGAAAGTGCTGATGCTGTAATTGCGCGTGATAGTAAAGTTTTTATTGCCGACAAACTTTCTGATTTAAATAAAAAGCAACTTACAAATTTGAATATAGAATGGGTCGAACTTAGGAATAGCGAAGGCTTAAAAAGATTTACAATAGTCTTGAAAAATCTTGGGATTCCATTTAAAGACTTCTCAGGAAACATTGATGAACGGCTACCTCAGGTTTTCAAAGAAGTATTCCAATAATAAAAGTTACATCGCCTAGCAATCGGCAATATATTTCTAAATATTCGTTATTTACAGTTTTAATTATCCGGCTTAAGCAGCAAAACCTCTTCGTGTTGCCCTAATGAGATGTGAAATTAACGATTACCGACGATAGATGAGAACAAAACTTTAATGATTGAAAACCTAAAGCTAACTTTACATAAAAAAATCGCTGTCATTCTCTTTCAACTAGGAGGACCCGACTCTCTCGAAGCGGTTGAACCGTTCCTTTTCAATCTGTTTTCGGATCCCTGCATCATCAGTTTTCCCGGTTCATTTCTCGTGCGTAAACCTCTGGCAAAGTTAATTTCAAAGCGGTGCTCGAGGAAGAGTGCGGAAAAATACAAGCTCATCGGCAGAAAGTCGCCTATTCTCGATCTCACGCAGCAGCAGGCTTCCGCTCTTGAGTCGATGCTTCGATCATGGGATATCAACGCTGAAGTCTTTATCGCCATGCGTTATTGGAATCCATTGATCGAAACATCAGTAAGAAAAATAAAAGCCGGTGGATTTGAACAGGCGGTTCTGCTGCCGCTTTATCCCCAATTCTCGCAGGCGACAACGCTTTCAAGTATAAACGAATGGACGCGGCAAACAGAACTACAGGGATGCGTCATCCCATCAAAGCTTATTTGTTGTTATCCCAGTCAGCCATTATTAATAGAAGCTTTTGTCGCGAATATAAATTTTGCACTTAACCGATTCAACAAAGCTGCATCGGCGGATATTGATCTTCTTTTCAGCGCGCATGGAGTTCCGATCAGCTACATCAAACACGGTGATCCGTATCAATTACAAGTGGAAGAGACCGTGCGAAGCATCATAAAACGCGGAAATTGGAGTTCCCCGCATGCACTCTGTTACCAGAGTAAAGTTGGTCCGATGAAATGGCTGCAGCCTTCACTCAAGGAGTCCATAAAGCACCTGATCAACATGGGCCGCAAGAATCTGCTGATTATTCCGGTAACATTCGTTAGCGATCATGTTGAAACAATGTATGAAATTAATATTGAAGCGAAAAAGTATGCATTAACAAACGGTATAAGGCAATTCGAGATGATGCCTGCATTGAATAGTCATCCAAAGTTCATTCAATGTCTGGGTGAACTGGTTCAAACTCGACTTGCGTCGGATATGCAACCTGATACATGTGAAATACTGTTGAACAGCAATAAGAATAGAATAACGCCTAAAATGTGCCCTTGGATGAAATAGCATAATTCATTTTGCATTGTACCATTTTTCATTTATCATTGAGTAATTATGGGACCGTCAAAAACAGACGTCATTATTATCGGTGAAGGTATCACCGGGCTTTGCACCGCATATTGGCTGAAAAAACGCGGCCTCAATGTAATAGTACTTGCAAAGGACAATGAAGTCGGCGGTACGATGAAATCCGTACAAGATCAAGGCTACTTGTACGAGACAGGTGCAAACACTGCGCTGGAAACGACTCCGCTTTTTAAGGAGCTTGTCTCCGATTTAAAATTAGAATCGGAATTTGTATATGCCAAACCTGAAGGCAAAAATCGTTACATCCTTCGAAACGGTAATTTATATTCGATGCCGCTCGGACCGTGTTCATTTTTGTCGACAAAACTTTTTTCTCCCGCTTCAAAATTTCGTGTAATCAAAGAACCTTTTATTGGAAAAGCGGCAAAAGAGGAAAGCGTCGCTGAATTCGTGGAACGGCGGCTGGGCAAAGATTTTCTTGATTACGCAATCGATCCGTTTGTAGCCGGAGTTTTTGCCGGAAAAGCCGAACAGCTCAGCGTACGTTCCGCTTTCCCAAAACTTTATGCACTGGAAGAAAAGTACGGCGGACTTTTCAAAGGAATGATTAAAGGCGCACGGGAAAGAAAACAGAGAGCTGAAAAGGCAAAAGACCGCGCGGAAACCTTTTCTTTCATCAGCGGGATGCAGATGCTTCCGCATGCAATTGCTGACTCGCTTGGCAAATCGGTTATTCTCAATGCAAAAGTCACCAATATCCGAAATTTGACTACTGCACGCGACGAGCCGTCGAACGAACCCGATGTTCGCCGCTATCTGGTTGAATATCTTCATAACGATCAGGAAGCCGAAATGGAAGCCGATGGTGTTGTTTTCGCTATCCCCGCATACGATGCTTCACCCCTCATTAAACCGCTGTCTGTGAATATCGCACATATTTTGTCTTCCATTTACTATCCACCCATCGTTTCTATCTTTTTAGGGATAAACCGCAAAAACATCAGGCATCGGCTGGATGGTTTCGGGTTCCTAGTTCCATCGAAGGAGAGAAGGAAAATCCTCGGATGCTTATGGAACTCCTGCCTTTTTGCTAATCGCGCGCCTGATGGAATGGTGGCATTAAATGCTTTTGTAGGAGGCGCCCGCCAACCTGAATTGACGGCCTTAAGCGACGAACTCATCATTCAGATAACATTGGATGAACTGAAATCTATCATGCAACTTTCAGGAAATCCTGTATATTTACATTCAACACGCTGGCTGAAATCTATTCCGCAGTACGAAATCGGTTACCAGCATAAAATTGATGCATTGGAACAGTTTGAAGAATCATTTCCGGGAATTATGCTTGCCGGAAATTATCGCCGCGGTATTTCGGTGGGCGATTGTGTAATAAATGCAAATGAAATTGCAAAAAAGCTCTCTACAAACATTATATCGATACGATAGATCACGTTCAATATACTTTTTGAAAGGACGTAGTATGAAGAAATATATCGCAGTTATGTTTTCTCTTTTAATTTTTCTCACAGCCGCTGGCCAGCTGGCACAAGCACAGCAGCCGGCATTTCAAGATGACGAACTAACGCCCGAGTTGTTTTCCCTCATTCTGAAAGATGAGTGGTCTTACATAAAGGAGGCGACCGAACAGCTTAACGATGAAACCGGAAATCGTGATGAGTTCGAGACGACTTCGGAATTTCATATACGCGCATCGAAATCACGAAAAACATTTATGGATAAATTGAAAGAACACATTAAGGAGATAAAACTGGAAAAGAGAATCTTCGGCGTTTGGTTCAAAGCGACACTCGTGCATTACGATGCCGACGCAGGAATATATTCTTTACAGTCACCGACACGAATTGAAGCGCCGTACGAAATTCCAACGGCAGTTTGCGTCGTTCCCAAAAACAAATATATCGGCATATCGGACAGTATTCAGGGCGGTTATCGAGAATCCCGTATATACTTGAAATTCGATCCCGATTATAAATGGAAAGTCGCACGAAATGATGCAGTGAAAGCAAAGGGCAGCGAGTCAGATATATATTTTAAAGTTAACTTCGTTCTGAATTTATTGCTGGATAATTCACAGAATCGCGGACTAATAAAAATTAGTCCGAAAGAAATGCTAATAATGAATCAAACGGATAAATTTATTTATTTTAAACAGAATATTGCTCAAATGAAATAACAAAGCAAGGCTGTTTTAGTTTAACAGCCATAATGCAAAAATTTTCAAAAGAGCGGCTCTGCATGCCGCTCTTTTTTTTAGCAAAAATGATTGTTCACTGTATCCCAACTATCTGTCGGGATTTATAAAAGTATTTTTAGATATTATTCAGCATCAGCCGCCGCATCATAACCATAGTTAAACCGCTTATCATCAGCGCAGCAGCAATCCATATGAAATTCATAAACGGTTTCACACTTACCTCTGCTATGAGTGTCTCAGGTCTCCGGTTGATTCCGTTAACCTCTCCCAATCCAATAATATTAATATTTATTTGAGTTTTTTCTCTTTTGTCTGCTCCAATATTTATCGCGGTAAGCTGAAATCCGATACTGCTGTCCTGTAAATATGCGGTTCTCATTTCCTGTGCACCCTTAGATGTAAATTTTGTCACCGGCACAACAATTTGACTGTCACTTTCTGTTTTAATCTCAAGAACAACACCGATGGTAATTTCGTCAGCGCGACCCTTCATCATCTCGCCTTTATTGTAAGACGAAAGATCAAATTTTTGAAATGTAATTGTCAAAGGACCGCAGGTGACAGCCGCCCCTTTTCGTAAATCGATGACGTTTTGATCCTCTTTTTGTTTAGGTTTGATAGAGACCGGTTCAATATAAAGATCTTCCGTCCAGTAACTGACATAATCCGGATTACGCATCAAGCTGTTATTATAGGCACTTTCGAACATTACCGGTTCAAGAATTCTACGCTTACCGTTTTGGTCTGCATGAACAATAAATTTTGTTTTACCATCCTGTGTCGGCGACGTCCCGTTATATGTCAGATCGTATCCGAAAATCCGTTGCGTCTGATTAAGAGGAAGAACCGCAGATTGTGTCCGCCCAAAACGACCGGAAGCAATAATACCTATGAATAGAACGGACAGCCCTGCATGCGCAATTGCACCGCCGATTAAGAGCGGCCTCTCTTTTAATAAACGAAATCCCTGACCCGCACTGATAAAGAATGCAAAGAGTGAAGTTAAAATAAGCAGTATCGCAGAGACATCATGTAAACCGAAAAAGACGAGAATAGTCATAATTAAGCCGGCGAGAACAACCGGGATAATAAGACTCTTTAAAAAAGGCTTTTTATCCTCTTGATTCCATTTAGCCCGTAAACCGAATCCTAACAGTAAAGTCATCAATACCGCAAGAGGGAGAATCGTGCGGTTATAGAAAGCAGGTTCAACAACGGAATTGGAAATCAACGGTTTGCTTGTTCCAAATAAAATTATCGCAGCGCATACACCAAGCACAACCATCGCAACGGACAGGATAGACTCACGTGTTATCAAATCGATGGACGATGGTTGAATATTCGGTTTCTTCCAGCGCAAAATAATCATTCCAAAACCGCCGGCTGCAATAAGCAACAACCATACAATTAGAAGTAAATAAGTCGACGAACCTGTCTCGAAAAATGTATGGACCGAAACATCCGATAGAATACCGCTGCGTGTTAGAAATGTACTATAGATGATCAGCAGGAACGCCGATACTGCAAGAATAAAATTTGTCCTAACAAGCCGGCCGGTTGACTTCTGAATCAGCATTGTATGGATAAGAACAACAGCAACTATCCAGGGAATGAGCGATGAGTTCTCTACCGGATCCCAGCCCCACCATCCTCCCCAGCCAAGAACACCGTACGCCCAGTAACCGCCGAAAATAAGACCTGCACCGAGCGATGCTGCACCAAAAAGCACACACGGAAGTGCGGAATTTATCCACTCATTATACTTTTCCCGCCAGAGAGCTGCCATGGCAAGAACAAACGGAACGGAAAGCGATGCAAATCCTAAAAAAAGCACAGGAGGATGAATGATCATCCAGAAATTCTGAAGAAGCGGATTAAGTCCTCTCCCGTCCTGCGGAATGAATCCGATAGGTAAATCGGTGTACGCTTCCCAGATATATTGAAAAGGCGACTTGACAGCGAGGAGTAACGACAGAAATGCGAGAATAAACGAGTAAACCATCATCGCTTCGCTTTCCATCCCAGAGCGCCGTGTGAAACGCTGTAAAACAATGCCGATGACAGCGGCAAAGAACGCCCACAGCAAGAAACTGCCCTCCTGTCCCGCCCAGAATACCGT
>CAZYAM010000115.1:0-8542 GCA_964645575.1 uncultured Ignavibacteriaceae bacterium | reverse complement strand
GCATTGTGGCAAAACCGAATTCTTCGGCTCCCAGCAATGCGGCGATTGCAACATCACGTCCAGTTTGGAGTTTTCCATCGGTCTGTATTCGAACACGGCTGCGCAGGTCATTCAATACCAATACCTGTTGTGTTTCAGCAAGTCCTATTTCCCATGGAATACCGGCATGCATTATGGATGATAAAGGTGAAGCGCCTGTGCCGCCTGAATCACCGCTGATAAGGATCGCATCCGCATGCGCCTTCGCCACGCCGGCGGCAACCGTACCGACTCCGTTTTCCGAAACGAGTTTTACAGAAATCCGTGCACGCGGATTGACATTCTTCATATCGTAAATCAACTGTGAGAGATCCTCTATTGAGTATATATCATGGTGCGGAGGCGGTGAAATAAGCTGGACACCCTGAATCGAATGCCGCGTGCGTGCAATGATGGAATCTACCTTATGACCGGGCAGCTGCCCGCCTTCGCCCGGCTTTGCACCCTGTGCAATTTTTATTTGAATTTCATCCGCATTTACCAGGTAATTCACGGATACACCGAATCGGCCGGAAGCAATTTGCTTGATTGCGCTGCGGCGTGTTTTTCCGTCGGCATCCGGTTTAAAACGTACTTCTTCTTCGCCGCCTTCACCGGTGTTGGATTTACCTCCGACACGGTTCATTGCAACTGCAAGTGTTTCGTGGGCTTCTTTACTTATGGAACCGTAAGACATTGCTCCGGTCACAAACCGCTTGACAATTTCTTTTGCAGGTTCCACTTCTTCAAGCCGGATACTGCGTGTCCCTTTTTTAAACTCCATAAGCCCCCGTAAATTATACAAATTTTTACTTTGATCGTTTAACTGCTGAGAATATTCTTTATAGCTGTTATAATTTGACAACCTTACGGCTTGCTGCAGTTTTGTAATTGTCATAGGATTGATCATATGCCTTTCACCATTAATACGGAATTGGTAATTGCCGCCCAGGTTGAGCTCCGTATCGGCATTAGTGATTTTTTTAAATGCAAAATCGTGTTTCACTTTTACTTCTTTCGCCAGAACATCTAAACCTACGCCTCCAATCCTTGATACAATACCTGAAAAATATTTGTCGATAAATATTTTTTCCAAACCGACTGCCTCAAAAACCTGTGCTCCCCGATAACTTTGCAAAGTCGAGATTCCCATTTTAGACATAGTTTTTAACAAACCCTTGTTTACTGCCTTTAAATAATTATATAGAGCTTTTTCGAAAGTCATTCCTTCCGGTAAATATTTTCTATTTACAAGTTCTTCAATAGTCTCGATTGCAAGATAGGGGTTTATTGCGCTTGCACCGAATCCTATCAATAGACAATAGTGCATCACTTCGCGTGGTTCACCGGATTCGATAACCAAAGCTGCACGCGTACGAGTTTTTTCCCTGACTAAATAATTGTGTACGGCTGTTAGTGCCAACAAGCTTGGAATCGGCGCGTATTCTTCATCAGCGCCGCGATCAGAAAGAATGATTATTGAATAGCCTGACTTAATGGCGAGCGATGCTTGCCTGCAAAGGCCATCAAGTGCACGTTCAAGTTCCTTCTCGCCGCCTTTAACGCGGTATAACATCGAAAGCATTATGGCAAGAAAATCGCCCTGCGACACACGGCGCATTTTTTCCAGATCACGGTTAGTTAAAATCGGATATGGAAGTTTGAGCGTATGGCATTGCTGCGGAGCTTCTTCCAACAAGTTACCTTCTGTTCCAATATAACTCGTCAAAGACATTACAAATTCTTCGCGGATTGAGTCAATCGGCGGATTTGTAACCTGTGCAAAATTCTGTTTGAAGTAATCGAACAGTAATTGAGGTTTATCGGACAGACATGCAAGAGGCACATCCGAACCCATAGAGCCAATCGGCTCCTCTCCGTTAACAACCATAGGTGTAATAATCATCCGGATATCTTCATCGGAATAACCAAATACACGCTGCCGCTTAATTAAGTCTTCCGGGCTGAAACCGAATTCACGCGGCGGTTCGGGAAGTTTCTCCAGCAGAATTTGGTTTTCCTGTATCCATTTTGCATACGGCTGACGCTTTGCAAGACTCGATTTTATTTCTTCATCCGGAATAATACGTTTTTCATCGAGATCGACAAGAAGCATTTTGCCCGGTTCAAGTGATCCCTTGCATTTGATATTCTCCGGTTGAATGTCTAACACGCCTGTTTCGGAAGCCATAATAAGGACGTTATCGTTTGTAACGGCATACCTTGCCGGACGAAGTCCGTTGCGATCGAGTGTCGCACCGATAATTTTTCCATCTGTGAAAGCTACGGCGGCCGGTCCGTCCCAGGGCTCCATCAAGGAAGCATGATACTCATAAAATGCCCGCTTTTCCGGCGGCATGGAAGCCGCGGCATCCCATGCTTCCGGAATCAGCATTGTCATAGTATGAGGCAGACTGCGGCCGCATAGCATAATCAGTTCCGTAGCATTGTCCAATGCAGCGGAATCACTTATATTTTGCTGAATAACCGGAAAAAGCTTTTCTAAATCATTCCCAAATACTTTCGATTTGTAAACGGATTGTCGTGCATGCATCCAGTTGATATTGCTGCGCAGCGTATTTATTTCCCCGTTATGGCAAAGATACCTAAAGGGATGCGCTAACTGCCAGCTTGGGAATGTATTAGTTGAAAACCGCTGATGAACCATACAAAGAGCGCTCAATGTATCAGGCTCGGATAGTTCTTTGTAAAACCTCGCTATCTGCGGCGCTAATAGTAATCCTTTATACACTATTGTCCGGGAAGACATCGATGGAATATAGAAGTAATTTTTATCTTTAATGTCTGATACGGCTATTTCCGCTTCTGCTCGTTTTCGTATGATATACAATTCTCGATCAAGTTCTTCCCGCGTCATTCCATCAGCACTGCGAATAAAAATCTGTTCGATGTACGGCTGGGAAACGCGTGCAACACGCCCAATTGCGTCTGCATCCACCGGTGTATCGCGCCAGCCTGCTACCGTCAATCCCTCTTCCTGCACTATCTTTTCTACAACTGCTTCACATTGAAACCGTTGCTGAGGTTCAACAGGCAGAAACATCATTCCCACTCCGTACTCGCCTTCCTGCGGTAGAGCAAAGCCGATTTTTTCGCATTCCTGCGTAAAATATTTGTGAGGTATTTGGATTGTAATACCAGCACCGTCTCCGGTGTTCGGATCGGAACCGCTTGCGCCGCGATGAGATAGGTTTGCCAATATTTTGATACCATTCAAAATAATATCGTGTGAATGTTCTGCATTAATGTTTACAATAAATCCGATACCGCATGCATCATGTTCGTTTTGTGGATCGTACAGCGGATAATCTTTAAAAGTCTGTATTGTCATATTTATCAATATCTTTCCGGGGAATCATTAAAACATATAAATTGGATGTGAATCCGGATTTTTCCCAAACAATGTTACATCATCTATTAATTTTATTTTCTCGTTCAAACATAAGGTATATAGTGTTCTTTCTATTCCTATTCCTCCGCCGAACGTATCGGGAAAGGTGGAATTTCCGTTTTTATCTTTTGAATTTACGGCCATTAAAAATGGCCCATATCCTCCGATTTCGTCAATATTTTCCATATTTCCATTTGTGATTTTCGGACGCGAAAGCAAAACTTTATTATCTATTAAGCGTTCGATGATCGGTTCATAAAGCCATTCTCTGATCGCACCCGATAATATTTCACAAGACATGCCGTATTTATTATTCTTTCTATTTAAAGACTTGGCGCAGATATCATAATTAAATATCATATCAGATGTAAATTCCGATATTGGAATCTTGCTTCCATCTTCTAATATATATGGATAAATCAGATCGTAATTTTCCCGCATCAGTCCTATTATCCAAAAAAATTGAGAATCAACATTTTCGCCGATTTTTTTCTCATATTCTTTATTCCCGTATTTTTTTGAAACGTCGTCTTTCTTAAATCGGGGGAATGGAGATTTTGGTATTTCTATTGCGATATCAAGTGCCCTTAAGTCGGATTCATTTTTATTATTTAATTCCGTCATGGAATAAATCAGTAATTTTTCAAAAAAAAGCAGGGCTTCTTCAAAATCTTCTTTTAGGATTTTAGTAACTTTGCCGTTTTCTTTTTTATATTCATCAATTCGAATATTCCGGTTCCTTCTGATTTCAACATCCATCTGCGAAAAATCAATTATGTATTTTCCTCTTTGCTTTCCTATGGGGCTTTCGATTTCCAGACGTATATTCGGTGAGTCGACAAATATTCCTTTTATTTTTGGATTCATGCATGCCAGAAACTTCGAATAAATCATGGAATGGGTTGTTTTGTACGAATGTCCTTTATATGATATCGACGGAGAATGTTCAACATCGTGGGCAAGCGGATCCGTAATAGGGCTTAATGAGACACGCTCTATATTTAAAAGCCCGTAATTTGTCAGGAAATTATGCATTGAATTAACCAAAGTCGTACGTAAAGCAAGCACATGGTATAAATTGTCTCCCATCCACTTCTGGAAATAGTTATCGTTAAGATAATTCTGCAAATTTTCTCCGTTCTGATTCAATGCGGATTGAAAATTATAAAAACTTAGTCCGATGGGCTGAAATGATTCATTATTCACAAATCCTCCGTTTTTTATAAATGGGTATTGGATTTCTTTTATGTTCAGTTTTTTTTATCATTTGCTTAAGCTTATCAATTTTTGTTTTTTTATTTTTCTTAATTTGCTTTTATATTTTATGGAATCGAGGATGTAGTCTATTTCGTTATATGAAATACCGATCTCTCCTTCATCTGTCTGGCCTTTCCACAGGCCCGCAGTGGGTTTCCTGCCGATAATTTCCTGCGGTATCTTTAATTCTGCTGCCAGCATTTTTACATCGCTTTTATATAAATCGGCTAACGGAAGAATGTCGCATGCACCGTCGCCCCATTTTGTAAAATATCCTAAAGATATTTCTGTTTTATTCCCGGTTCCGGCTACTAAATATTTATTTATGCCTGCATGGTAGTATAGACTTATCATCCTTAGCCGGGATTTAATATTCCCGTAATGTTTTATATTGCTATTTCCGGGCAATAGCTTTTTAAAGGTTCCGTATACTTCATCTAAAACTATTATTTTTGTTTTTATGTTTAGAGATGCTGCGGTCATTTTTGCATAATACTCATCTTCAGATTGACTCTCGCATGGCATAATTAATCCAAGGGTATTATCAGAACACGCAAGCTTGCAAAGTGCGGCCACAACGGCCGAGTCAATGCCGCCGCTCAATCCGAAAACAATCCCTTTTGCTCCGGTTTTTTTAACCTGAGTTTTTATCCATTTAACCATATTATTTTTCATTTCGACATCATACTATAATGTTTAAGCGTGATAATTGTATAACCATTCTTTTTGTGCTGCAACCAGTTCTGATGCGGCTGTGGGATTGATAGCGGCGAGAATTCTATCCTTCACTGTTCTTTTTTCAGCGGACGTCTTTAATTTCTTGCCATTACTGTCAAGAATATAAAACGAGTCTACAATTCCGTCAACGCGGGTTGCGATTTTTGCGAAAGCAATATTCAGCCCAAGCTGAGCAATAGTATCCGTTATCCGGTAAAGGAAACCAAGTGTATCGGGAGCATAAATATCCATAAGTGTGTATCTCGGATGATTTTTAAAGATAACCTTGCATCTTGTGTTCGGATTCAGCGGTTTTTCTCTCCGTTTCCATCGTATACGATGCCGCTCGATCAGAAGAGTGATATCAATGCGGTTGGCAATCACTTCCTGTATGTCATGAGAGATTTTCTCGCAGACTTCCCCGGATATTTCATTATGGGAAACGAAATCTGATACGCGAAATTTATCTATAATCAGGCCGTCACGGCGCGTAAATACTTGAGCATCATGAATATTTGCATCGTTGGCTGTCAAGACTCCGCACAGTTTTGAAAGTATTCCTTGTGCATCTATGGAGATGAAGGTTATTTCAGAATAGCGGCCGTAATGATGGAATAGCGTTGTAACTTTATCGTTCAGATGATTTGTATTGACATGAGCAGCTATTTCTTCGGATTTGAAAGCCGACAGATATGACGGATCTGATAATAATTCCATATGTTTTTCCACAGCTTCATGCGGAAATATATTAACGAGTGCTTTTAAAATATCGTCCTTTTTTTGTTCTGTTTGCCGTATTGTCAAAGAATGAATCTGTTGGCTTGTCAATTCTTCTACAAGAATTGCCCGAGTTTTTACATATAAATCCCTTAATAGAAGTTTTTTCCATTCCGTCAATACATTAGGGTTTACAGCTGATAAGTCGGCATACGTGAGTACATAAAGGTAATCAAGTAATTCAACACGATCGAACACCTTTGCAAAATCGATAATCGTATGGGGATCGCTCAGATCTCTTCGAAACGCGATTTGTTCCATCAACAGGTGATGCCGGATCAGGAATAATACATCTTCAATGACGTCATCATATTGAAGCCGATGAAGAACGCGTTTTGCAATTGAGGTCCCTTTTATTTCATGCCTGCCGATGTGTACCGGTTTGGCAATATCATGAAGCAGGCAACTGAGATATAGTGTGTCTCTTCTTGGCAATGAACGAAAAACATTTCCAAATGAAGAATTTGATTGATCAAGTAATTCGGCATTAGTAAGCATGACCACGGTGTGTTCGTCCGCAGTATAAAAATGATATTGATTATGCTGGAAGAAAGAGACCATCGGTTTCCATTCGGGGATCCACTTTTCGAGCAGCCCGAGTTCGTTCATCTTCCGTATTGAATTTCCAACAGCATTCGGACGGTGTAAAAGCAGTCTGAATAGGTTGGTATTACTTTTATCTTTTAACGGTTTGATGAGATTAAGATGGCGGCAGATTGATTCTTCAAACCGAAAAGAAAATTCAATATTCCTTTCGTTTCTAAGCAATAAAGCCTGTAAAAGTAATTCACTGGAGATGGGAATACCGCACTTTGCCAAATCAATTCGTTTATTGCGAAGAATAAATGGACCATGCGGTTTTGGTATTTTTATTTCATTGTTGAGATCCAGCCATCTGCTTCGAGCTGAATTAATAACATGTGAACATAATACCGCAGCAGAACGCGAGGCTTTGTAGTAATCCTGCATAAACAATTCAACTTTTCTTCTTTTATCACGTGAACGATAGCATAAATTGGAGGCGATATTCGGCTGAATGCCGAATTCCAATGTATCATGTAATGAATCGGATTGAATATGCATTTCATTCCGGACACGGAGAAGAAAATCAAAAGCGTTACGCATCTCCCGCAGAAACGACGGAGTGAATTGCTCTTTAAGTACTGCCGATTTTAATAAGCTAAGTATAGCAGTCTCGTTTTTTCCGGGATTATTTAACCTGCATATTAAACCTGTTCCGCACATTACCCAAAATGCCGTGTGAATATCACGGAGCCCGCCGGCACTGTTCTTGATGTTTGGCTCCAATAATTTGGATGTGCTTCCATACTTATTATGACGGAGAAATGTCTTTTCAGATATTTGATGTATAAAGGATTTTCTATCTCCACTCTTTATTCTTTCCTGAATGGCGGAAATAAATTTCTTAAAAAGTTTTTTTTTCCCGCAGATAAACCGTGCTTCCAAGAGCGACATCCGGGATTCGATATCCTCTGCATTGAGATTAATGCATTCTGGGATACTTCTGACACAATGGCCGATATTTAGTCCGGCGTCCATAAGATTATGCAAAAATATTTGAATAGTACTGATTACAGACGTTTCCTGTCCTTCGCTTTCTGTAAGGAACATTATATCGATATCGGAGTTAAAGCATAATTCCTCTCTTCCATATCCGCCGAGTGCCGCAACGGTCAGATGTGTTGAGTCATCTGTGACATGTTTATAAATAGACTGCAGAAATCTATCTTGACGTTTTGTCAATTCAAGAGCAATACGAATGCCTCCGGCACCGGAGCGATGCAGGTCAAGAATCTTAGTGATTTCTTTTTCGTAATTCTGTTTAATATGTTGGAATCTGTTTTTCAGAATATATACCCGCTTTCACCATGCTGGCTGAGGTCCGATTCTTCTACTTCTTCTTCTTGAGGAACTCTCAATCCCATTAATCGATCGAGAACTTTAAGAATAATCCATGTTATGCTAAAAGAATATTGCAATTGCCACAAAAACACTCAATAATTGCACCGTAACAAGGCCTAAAGCAACGAAACTCTGCATAATGGTTCCGAGGACATTCTTTTGCCTTACCATTCCTCCGTAAAAAAGTGAGAGGCCCGGAGTCATTAACATTACCAGAGCTGTGGAAATTAAAATCCAAGTCGTATCACCCGTATCTATTCTCACAACGCATCTTCTCCCGTCTCTTCTGTTCGAACACGTATTGCTTCATCTACTGTATATATAAAGATCTTACCATCGCCTACCTTACCGGATTTTGAATGTTTTATGATGATTGAGACTGCTTTTTCTACCATTTTATCCGCAACAACAATTTCCAGTTTTATTTTCGGCAAGAAG
>CAZYAM010000114.1:0-8575 GCA_964645575.1 uncultured Ignavibacteriaceae bacterium | reverse complement strand
CATTAAACGAATAAATTTTCTCTTAAAAATTAAGCCGCATTATTTTAAATATTTTATAATATAACCGGGCATTATTTAATGTTGATTATGTATTGATCTAACAAAAAGAAGCTTTCTAGATGTATAGAAGCTTGACATTTTCAACGGTTTTGCTTTATATATTTAAGAAACCCTTATGCAGCATTCATACAAACATACTATATGTGTAATTATCATTGCAGCTTATCTCTGCATCGCTATTACGCCTGCAATTACTCGGACAATAAGTCGATCACTATTGGCATACACTCTTATATTTAAAAATAAAGGAGAGAATAGTTGCCCAATCACCAAATCCAATCCGGTAAAAATGCACCGGTGGTTTGTAAAGGTAAAAGAAGGATTTTCTTATTCTCCTGTTTTTTCGGAAAAACAAAATACTGAATTAAAAATCAGCAACAGTTATACGATACACTCATCCAATTCAGAAAGTACGTGTTTATTCCTTTTATACACTTCACTCACTGACAGGGCCCCTCCTGTGCTTTAGCATATATTGTTGTAATAGATATCAACTATCATTCTTTCTGGATAAGTGTTATTGTCTGCTTATCTTTTTTGATTTCATTTTAAGTAGTTCTTTGTAGATACAGGGCATTTAACTTCGGAGTTATTACTCTTACTTTTTCGTGTATAACAAAGCATTTTATTCTTGAATTCATTTGGTTTTTATACTTTTAGGAGAATAATTATGGCGACGACACAGGAACTCTTGAAATATTTGTCCGACAATGATATTGAATTCAGCATTCTAAGCCATGATAAAGCGAAATCGGCATTAGATATTTCAGACAAGACTCATCTGCCTGTAAGATATATCGTTCAAACAGTACCGATTCATATCAACGGACAGAGCTGGATGATTATACTGCCGGCAGATCGAATTATAAATTTTAGCTCTATTTACAATGTATTAAAGGCAAAAGATATTGAAGAAGGACACAATAACGATTGGTCTCAATATTTTCCCAATTGCGAACTCGATACCGTCCCTCCCTTCGGCAATTTATACGGCTTTCGAGTCCTTGCTGACGCATCTCTTGAAGAGGGAAGACGGGTTATTTTCAGCGCTTGCTCAAACACACAATCCATTTTTATGCGATGGGACGATTATGCGCGATTAGTACAGCCTTTTATAGCGGATATTTCAAAGGCATCACCATTTGCTGATTCCAATAGAAAGGAACAAAGTACTTCGATCATTCCGGACCCGATAAATAGTTGCATTTTGACTCGAATGGAATACAAGAGATAGGAGAATTTCTATGAAAGCAGGAAAACGGCAGATCTACATAACCGATTCCGACATGAAACGATTGAGAGCCTTGGTTTTATCCCAAGATACGCAAAACAGCACACATAATAAGCTTTTACAGGATTTAAAGAATGAGTTAGATCAAGCAATCGTTATCGCTTCAGAAAATATTCCCAATGACGTAGTTACTATAAACTCTCAAATTCATTTGACGGATCTTGACAAAGGCGAAACGATAGTATGCTCTTTAGTATTTCCAGGAAAGGCAGATTTTGAAAAGAATAGAATTTCTATACTGGCTCCTGTCGGTGCTGCAATCATTGGCTGCAAGGTGAATGATATTCTTGATTTTGAGGTTCCTTCGGGACGAACACGGTTACGAATTGATACAATATTGTACCAGCCGGAATCCGTTTGAGATTCTTATTTATAATGCTGAATATAAGCAGTTCATTTACAGGTCTTAGAAATTGCATATTCGGGAAACATAATTTTATTTGAAAGAGAATTCTTTATAAATATTAAATTGACTCTATAGAATAGACTTCGTATTCTTATAACATCTATGATACAACATCATCGTTATATCTTCATTTACATTTTACTGTTCAGCTACTTGCTCTCAGGAGCAGTTGGGTGTCTTAAGCCTTTGATTCATGCTAACTGAGATAACAATTTGTATTATATTACACAGACAAAAAGAGGCTCTTCTGAACAGCTATTTTCAGTAAACTTGTAAAGAATTATTCAGGAGAATAATATGCCGGTTCAAATCAGCAGTATGATAGAGTCATTCAAGGTTTTTTGGGATCAACTCGTTCAATTTCTACCGCAGCTTCTCTTTGGGATTGTCTTTCTCATATTTGGCTGGCTCATCGCCAGATTTCTACGGAAAGTAATGATTTACCTATTTAAGCTTATTCGACTGGATACAATCGCTGAAAAATCCGGTATTGAAAACTTCCTTATAAAAGGAGGTGCTCAGTATACTACTGTCAATATACTGGCGAACTTCATCTATTGGTTTCTTATGTTTGCTTTAACGATGGCTGTGCTTCACAGCCTTGGTCTTGATGCAGCAAAAGAGTTATTCAATAAAATTCTCTTTTATTTACCTAATATTATCGTTGCAATACTTGTTTTAATTTTCGGTGCGCTGCTTGCAAAACTTGTAAGAGGAGTCTTATATACTTATCTGAGCAACATTCGCATAACCGGAGCAGAGTTTATCGGCAACATAATTTATTGGGCTATTATACTTCTCGTTTTCTCCGTAATCCTGCAACAACTCTCTATCGGCGGTCAAGTACTGATATCAGCATTTGAGATTGCATTTGGTGGACTCTGTCTTGCTCTCGCTATAGCATTCGGATTGGCGGGAAAAGAATGGGCAACCCAAATTCTAGAAAAACTCTGGAGAAACAGCAGATGATATTTCTGAGTTCAGATTTTACAATATATTATTTCGTGTAACAAGTATTCAAGTATGAAAATTACTTTTCGGTTGATAATCTCACTTCTTATTGCAGCTGCATTTGTTGCTTCTGTATTTTCCTATTTGCAGGTACAAAGTGAAGGGGATGCTCTTATCCAAGAACTGAATGTACGTGCAAGCGTTTTAGGTGAAAGTCTGCAAGAACCGATCAGAGAATATATACAATCCAATAGAATTGTAAGATTAAAGCGTTTAGTAGAGCGATTTGGAAACCGAGCAAAACTTATCGGTATTGCGGTATATGATAGTCAGGGAGTCTGCATAGTGTCCAGTCCGGCACTTAAATCTGTTTTCCAGACTACTCCGGAAAAAGTATGGGAATCCGTTGCCCGGGATGAAACAACAGCCGGACTTGAGCAAATCGACGGAAAAGCAGCTCATCTTTATACAATTCCTATTGAAGAAGATTCGCGTGTCCTTGGCGCATTGCTGCTCTATCACGATGCCTCATTCATTGAAGCGCGACTTGAGGGAATCTGGCGTACAAATTTTTTCAGGCTAATAACACATTTTTTTTTAATAATAATTACAACAGTTCTCGTAGTCCGCTGGAGTATTACCGGTCCTATAGCTCAAATCGCAAAATGGATGCGCAGTTTACGAACCGGAAAAGTTCCACATTCAATTATTCTGCCTCGTGGTGACCTTCTTAGTCCATTAACTAATGAAGCTACTTTGCTGGCGAAAAGTCTTGCTCAAGCACGATCTTCAGCACAAGAAGAAGCACGGTTACGTATTGAAGCCGAATCGCTCTGGACATCAGAACGATTGAAAGAGCATGTAAAAATCGAATTAAACGGAAGAAACCTTTTCGTTGTATCGAACAGGGAACCATACATGCACGTGAACAACGGAAGCATGATTGAGTGTATCATACCGGCAGGAGGACTGGTAACGGCTCTCGATCCAATTTTACGCGCTTGCGGAGGAATCTGGATTGCTCATGGGAGTGGAAATGCAGACAAAGAAACAGTTGATACGCTGAATCATCTTCCTGTCCCACCTGAAGAGCCGGCATACACACTTCGAAGAGTGTTCCTATCAAAAGAAGAAGAAGAAGGATATTACTACGGTTTCTCTAACGAAGGTATCTGGCCGCTCTGTCATATTACACATACACGTCCGGCTTTTGGGCTTCAGGATTGGATACAGTATCAGAAAGTCAATCAGAAATTCGCCGACGCGCTATTTGAGGAAATCAGCGAAGAAAAAACTCCTCTTATACTAATTCAGGATTATCATTTTGCTCTTCTACCTCTTCTCATTAAATCACAACGCCCGGATGCACGAGTAGCAATTTTCTGGCATATCCCATGGCCGAATCCTGAAGTGTTCGGTATATGTCCATGGAAGCAGGAATTACTCTTCGGCCTTCTCGGCGCTGATCTCATCGGTTTTCATATCCAGTTCCACTGTAACAATTTTCTTGAAACAGTGGATCGTTTCTTGGAATCAAAAATCAACTGGGATCAATTTTCTGTAGAGCGTCATGGACAAATTACGTCAGTACGTCCGTTCCCTATTAGTGTAGCTCATCCATATGCAACAGAATCCGGAGATAAACAGCCGCCAGTTATGCAGAGCAAGGAAAATATACTTAAAAGGGCCGGTATATCTGCTCATTATATTGCTGTAGGTGTTGACAGAATTGACTACACAAAAGGTATTGTTGAACGATTTAAAGCGGTGAAAAGATTTCTCGAAAAATATCCTGAATATATCGGCCAATTCACTTTTTTTGAACTTGGTGCTCCGAGCCGCACACACATCAAGAGATATCATGATCTTTTAGCCGAATTGGACGAGACAGCTGATCAAATTAATTGGTTATTTCAAGTAAAGAACTGGAAACCAATTGTTTTTCTAAAAGCACATCACAGTCACGTAGCAATCAGAGAATATTACCATGCTGCCGATATATGCATGGTTACGTCTCTTCACGATGGAATGAACCTGGTATCCAAAGAATTTATCGCTACAAGAACAGACGAGGACGGTGTTCTCATACTTAGCCAATTTACAGGAGCTTCCCGCGAACTTCCTGATGCGCTAATCATTAATCCGTACGATATCGAAGAAACAGCAGAAGCAATCCACCAGGCGCTTACCATGAATAAACAAGAACGCCGCAAGCGCATGCAGGAACTTCGAACCATCGTAAAAGAAAGAAACGTATACCGATGGGCGGCCAACATCATCTCGGCGCTTTCTCATATGAGGACAAAATAAAAAAATGAAACTTAAAAATCCGCCTCATGTGCCTTTCAAACAAATCGATATATGGAATAATTTTTCCAAACGACTGCTCTCCGCTTCTAAAGTAGAGCTGTTTTTAGACTACGACGGTACAATAACTCCTATCCATAAAACACCATCGGAAACAATTCTTTCATCGGACACAATCCATATATTGCAGCAGTTGATTCAGCTCACCAACGTGCGAGTTACGATTTTAACGGGAAGGTCAATGAAAGACATACGGAAATTTATCCCGTTTGAGAACATCCGGTTAGTCGCAAATCATGGTTTTCATATCTATATGGATGGGAATGAATGGATCCATCCGGATGCTGAGTCGTCTTTCCCAAAGATGCATCAACTTCAAGATATTTTACTGACCGCCCTTAAATCATTCTCAAATGTATTTGTGGAAAACAAACAATTCACTCTAGGTATCCACTATCGTAATGCTGCTAAGGACACACCTATTGTAAAAGAATTAACAAAGAAAAACATATCCTCGTTTGATCCGAAATTAGTCATAACAGAAGGTAAAGAAGTTATAGAAGTACAGCCTCCGGTTAAATGGGGAAAAGGAAATGCCGTCAGCAAAATATTAAAAGCACATCCGTATCCTCATAATTCGTTGAAGATATATATCGGTGACGATATAACAGACGAGGATGCGTTTCAAGTGCTTAAATCGTCAGGGATTACTATATATGTCGGAGAAATATCCGAGACAAAAGCACAATACTACGTGGAAAATGTTAAAGAAGTTCTTCAGATACTTAGGATGATAATAAAACTTCGGACTCATAATTCCAGTCATCGTTTAATATTATGAAAGCACATATAAAAGGATTACCTTATGCGAACTTTGGAAGATTATAGAGAGATTGTTGGAGACGAAATCATAGCGGAAATCTACAGATTAGCTCGTCCTCTCTACGGGAAACGAATTCTTCACATCAACTCTACCTATTATGGCGGTGGTGTAGCTGAAATCCTTTATTCGCTTGTTCCTTTGCTGAATTGCGCCGGACTCGATGCAGATTGGAGAATGCTCCGAGGTACACCGGAATTCTTTAATATCACAAAGAAGTTTCACAATGCTATTCAAGGCGAGTCAATACGCATGACGGACATCAAGGCTTCATTATATATTGAGAATAACCAGGATTTCGCATCTTATTGTAAAATTGATGCCGATTGTGTCATTATCCACGATCCCCAGCCACTGCCGCTTATCCAGTTTTACAAGAAACGCCAGCCCTGGATATGGAGATGCCATGTCGATCTTTCTCACCCCAACGAAGAACTTTGGCATTTTCTAAAAGGTTTCATCCTTGCATACGATGGAATAGTCGTCTCTGATGAGCAGTACGTCCGTAAAGAATTGCCGATGAAGTATACAATAATCGACCCGGCAATCGATCCTCTGTCTTCTAAGAATAAAGACATACCGGAAGATCTTGTGGAACGGACACTCCAGAAATACGGCGTTCCGATCGATAAGCCATTTATCACACAGATATCCAGATTTGACAAATGGAAGGATCCGGAAAATGTTATAGAAGTTTTTAAGCTTGTTAGAAAAGAATGTAATTGCCGTCTTGTACTCTGCGGCAGTATGGCTACTGACGATCCCGAAGGCTGGGATATTGTCGATAAAGTTAGATCTGCTGCCGGTTCATTGCTTGACGATAAAGAAATCATCTTGCTAACGATAGAAGATAATATTCTTGTAAATGCGCTGCAAAGTAAATCGACCGTTGTAATGCAGAAATCCATCCGGGAAGGATTCGGTCTGACTGTAACCGAAGCGCTATGGAAAGCCAAACCAGTCGTAGCATCGAATGTCGGCGGAATCCCGCGGCAAGTTATAGATAATCAAACCGGATTTCTTATTGAACCGTACGATATCCAGGGATGTGCCGACATCGTAATTTCGATTCTTAAACATCCGAAAGTCGGCCAGTATCTCGGTGCAAACGGAAAAGAGTACGTCCGGAAAAATTTTCTCATTACGCGTCATGTAATTGACAATCTAAAACTCTTGAATAAGACAATGAACGGGCACTAATCTGGTTTTCATAATTACAGGCTGGATTTCAATCAATTACATAAAGAACCAACTTAATTGACTATCGTTCTAAGTCTTTTAATATTGATATAGATTCTTCTAAACACCATTTAATAAAGCGCATCTGAAAAATACTCAGATGCGCTTTATTTTTTAGATATTATATAATTTCATTCTATTTATTTCAGCGTCCCGTTTTCCGCAGCTTCTTTCATCTTTTCATTGGCAAAAATTGCGATCTCGACGCGTCTATTTTGTGCACGGCCTTCAGCTGTTTCGTTCGAAGCAACCGGATTCGTTTCACCGCGGCCTACAGTTGTAATTCTTGCTCCATCAACACCGGCACTCCTTGTATAATCTGCGACAGCCTGAGCACGGCGTTCTGATAGCCTTTGGTTGTATTCTTCACTCCCTTCGCTGTCGGTGTCTCCTTCAATAATAACATTCGTGTCTTGATACTTATTAAGAATTTTTGACAGACTCACAATATTCTCTTTTGCTGTCGCCTGCAGCTCGTAAGAATTTGTCGCGAAAAGAATTCCTGAACTGAATGTTATCTTAATTCCTTCACGCACACGTTCAATTTTTGCATTTGATAAATCTTGTTTCATCTCTTCCGCTTGTTTATCCATGTTGTGGCCGATCAGTGCTCCGGCCGTTCCACCGACTGCTGCACCAATGATAGCACCGGCTGCAGTATTTCCTGCCTGTTTACCAATAATAGCTCCAAGAAGTCCTCCAGCTCCCGCACCAATTGCACCACCTTGCACTGCCTTACTAGTACCGCAACCCATCATGACAATCGACAAACAAAGCAGCACGCAGATAAAAGCTATTACATTAGTTTTCATAGCATATCTCCTTATTTGTGATAAAAAGGGTGATTAATATGTTTTACGATATGCGTCTATCTTTAGTAAATACGTTGAACCAAATTTACAACGCTATAAGTTAAGAAGAATAAATTAAATAGCAATTATAATTTGTAATTTATATTAGTAAAATTTAGGTTACTTGTTTGTCATATTAGTCGTTTTAGAAATTCATTTTACTGCTTCAGCTATAAATGAACCGATTTTGTGCATCCTTCCTTTTTTATTTTAAGAATATAGAATAACAGGCATTGAAGCATTTTATTCACGCCTTCTACAGTAATTTTAAAAAAGGATTTTTTTTACAATTGAATATGCAAAAACAAAGATTGAAATCCGGCACTATAATCACAATTCACAAAGACCTTATAACAAAGAAATCGTTATCAGGAAAATAAATAAGCTGCAAGTTTTTTAAGAACTATTTGTACTGGTAGTTTGGTATTACATAACATTTTTTTAAAGTATTAATCCTTACCTTTCATCGAGCGTTTCTCGTATTACCTTCAATACTATCTTGAGGTCATAAGGCTTGAAGAGAAAATGCTGTATCCCCGCTTTTAAGAATTCCGACTTCATTTCAGGATCAAGATATCCCGTTGCAAGTA
>CAZYAM010000113.1:0-8863 GCA_964645575.1 uncultured Ignavibacteriaceae bacterium | reverse complement strand
TTTGTGGATGATATCACAGACATCATCGATTCAATAGGCGCTACCGGTAACGGTCCAGGTGGTGTTTGAGGAGAAATAAACTTATTAGTAATCTGTGAAGAATTCGGTATTATTTTATACTGTTCTTTCGCTGTTCGATTGGCAAGCAGCAATTCTCCTTGCGCACGATCAAAGTCGCCTTTTTGAATTAACTGATTTGTTCGTTTAAGAATTTCGCTTATCAGTTTTACTGATTCACTTCGGGAAGGACCTGTCGATTGTTCTTGTTGAATGTTGGATTTTGTCATAGCGTTACTCCTTCACATTCACAATACCGAATCAATATCAACACGCTCACCATTAAAGTTTGTGCTCCATATCACACAGGATTTCACACTTGTGCTCAAATTTAGTATTAATTTTTGAAAATACAAGATAGCAGCATTATTAATATGTCCCAGAATGCCTAAAATTTCAAGAAAAACCCGCTTTTTTATTTTTAAAGAATTATTAATTCATTTCGCAAGCGCTGCAGAAGCGGCTATAATGGATTTAGTGCCTGCCGTAAGAATCTCCTTAGCACAGGAATTCATAGTTGCTCCTGTGGTGATAATATCATCTACAAGAAGGCATGCTTTTCCATAAAGTTTTCGGCTGGAATAGGGTAAAGTCACAAACGCATCTTTCATATTCTCATAACGCTCCTGGATATTTAATTTTGTTTGTGTTTGTGTGTAACGTTTCCTTCGGACAGCATCCGATACAATTGGTTTGCCGACGATCGAAGCAATACCTTGCGCAATATATTCAGATTGATTATAACCGCGTTCGCGATATTTAATACGGTGCAGCGGTACTGGAATTATAATGTCGATTTTCACATTCCAATCCTGAATAAATCCGCCTATTTTTTTTCCCATATCCACTCCAATTGATTTATACTCCCGATACTTCAGTGCATGAGCAATGTGTTGGGACGGTCCTTTCCTTTCAAACACGTAACATGAAACAAGATCATCAATAAAACCATAGGAAAGAAGTTTATCACGGGTTTCCTGATAAAGAGAATGGTCTTTAGTTAAAGCAGGCACAGCGCTCCAACAATTCCTGCAAATTTTCCGGCTTCCATCAGGTAAAAGCGTATTGCATGATATGCAGACCGGCGGGTATACGAAATCGAGCAAAGGATTTAATATGAGCCTGGCGATGTTCAATATTGTCGCTTGTTATGGTTAAAAGGCGCGCTGTTGTAAATTAAAAAACGTTTAACGAGTAAATAAATATCGCTGTCTTATCCAAGTTTGATTGGCGGACAAGAGAGATGTAATTAAAATATCAGCGGTTATTTTTCTTAAAAAGTATACTTAATATTTCCTTCTTTTTCTTCTCTGTACCCGGTCAGATATTCTTTTCCAACTTTTCAATTTCATCCCGTAGTTCTGCGGCGCGCTCGAATTCCAGATCTTTTGCCGCTTGTTTCATCTCCGCTTTTAATTCATCGAGCAGGTCTTTCTTCTGCCCGCTTGTGAGGTATTTTGCTACCGTCTCTGAAATAGCCAGAGGCTTGGATTTTTGATAACGTTCGTCCCTTTTCATCTTTACATCGGCAATTGATGTGGAAGCGAGAATTTCTTCTACTGTTTTATAAACGGTAACAGGCGTGATTTTATGTTTCGTATTATAATCGATTTGTTTTGTACGACGGCGATTTGTTTCGTTTATCATGCGTTCCATTGAACCGGTCATTCTATCTGCATAGAGAATAACTTTACCGTTGACGTTGCGTGCTGTACGGCCTGCAGTTTGGATGAGGGAGCGTTCGGAACGAAGAAATCCTTCCTTGTCGGCGTCAATGATGGCAACGAGAGAAACCTCGGGCAAATCTAAACCTTCCCGCAGCAGATTCACGCCTACAAGAACGTCGAACTCGCCCAATCTCAAATCGCGGAGTGTTTCCACTCTTTCCAACGCATCTACTTCCGAATGGATATAACGGACATTGATTCCGATATTTGTCAGGTATTCAGTCAGGTCTTCTGCCATCCGTTTTGTCAGAGTTGTTACCAAGGTACGTTCTTTCCGTGCAGCGCGTGATCTAATTTCCGCAATTAAATCGTCGATCTGGTGTTTGCTCGGATGTACTTCGATATCCGGATCGACTAAACCGGTAGGGCGGATCACTTGTTCCACAAAAATACCCTGGCATTTCTGCAATTCGTACGGCCCGGGTGTTGCACTGACAAAAATAATCTGTTTCTCTACTGCCTCCCATTCATCGAATGTCAAAGGCCGGTTGTCGAGTGCAGACGGGAGCCGGAAACCGTACTCTACAAGAGTTGTTTTACGAGAGCGGTCGCCTGCATACATACCGCCGATTTGAGGCACTGTGACATGCGATTCGTCTATGACGGTAAGAAAATCTTTTTGAAAGTAATCCAATAAACATGACGGGCGCGAACCCGGCGGCCTGCCTGCAAAATGGCGCGAGTAGTTTTCAATGCCTGAACAATAACCGACTTCGCGCAGCATTTCCATGTCAAACCGCGTTCGTTGTTCGATCCGCTGTGCTTCAACAAGTTTTCCAAGAGAACGGAGCTCGGCTGTTCTCTCACGCAATTCTGCATATATATCGCCCATTGCCCGCTCGATAGTTTCACGCGATGTTATAAACTGTTTTGCGGGATATATCATTTCAAAATCAGTTTCTCCGGCAACTCTGCCGTCCACTTTATTGATATACGAGATGCGTTCAATTTCGTCGCCGAAAAATTCTATACGTACCGCCTCTTCGTTTTCATAACTGGGAATAACTTCAACAACATCGCCTCGCACTCGAAATGTCCCGCGGGCAAACTCATAATCGTTCCGTATATACAATAAGTCGATAAGCCGTTTCAGCAAACCTTGACGGCCCGGCTGTTCTCCCTTTTTTAGTATTAGAGTCTGATTGATCCATTCATCAGGTGCGCCGATACCGTAAATGCAGCTGATCGAAGCAACAACGATAACATTGGAATCGCCGCTGAGTAAGGCGCTGGTTGCCCGTAATCGTAAACGATCAATTTCATCGTTTACGGAAGAATCCTTGGCAATGTAAGTGTCTGTAGTCGGGATGTATGCTTCCGGCTGGTAATAATCATAGTAGCTTATGAAAAACTCAACGCGATTCTTGGGGAAGAAGTTCTTAAATTCAGCATATAATTGAGCTGCGAGCGTCTTGTTATGAGACATCACGAGCACAGGTTTATTGATATGTGTGATGACATTCGAAATTGTAAAGGTTTTTCCGCTGCCGGTAACACCAAGCAGTGTTTGATGCCGGTCACCGCGCTTTATTCCTTCTACAAGCTGTCGAATTGCCTCGGGCTGATCACCGGATGGTATGAGGTCCGAAATGAGTTGATACGGCATCGGTGATATACTGTCTTTTATCAGTGTTTGAAAAAGAGAAATTACAGATATGGAACAAAAGTATTCTCATATCCTGTATCGTAAATCTTTTATTTAATATACAACAAAGCAATCATGTCTTCAACTGTCCGGTTTGATAACTTGATTGTAATCTGTCAAAAGCATCGGGACTATGCAAAAATTTATTGTTGTCACTCTAAGCAGCCGGAGGCCCATTACAATCACACGTGAAACGTGTGTCTATCTTTATATTACTATTGCACCCCTTACGAAAAGAACCTTGAGACTCTTCTTTTTGATATAGATTCATCTTCCGATTCTCGCTAAAAAGATAGCGGTCAAGCCATCGGAATCAGAATGACAAAGTCATTCCTATAGTTATAACACAAGCTCCATGATTTCGGCATTTGATGACGGCTTTTTTTTTGTTATTTTCCTTGCGTTACGGGATTGAATTATTTTGCCGGAAAAATGATATAAATGAAAATTGCTCTTGTTCATGATTGGCTTACCGGGATGCGTGGAGGCGAGAAGATACTCGAGGTCTTCTGTGAACTATTTCCTGATGCAACGATTTTTGCAACCATTCATAATAAAGGGACGATGTCGCCTGCCATTGAGCGAATGAAAATTAAAACCTCATTTATTCAGCATCTTCCTTTAAAGAAGGCAAAATACCGCCACTATTTACCGCTGATGCCTGCTGCTGTTGATGCACTCGATTTTTCAGAATATGATTTTATCCTTTCTACCAGTGTTGCTGTTGCTAAGGCAGCAAAACCATGCATAAATGCTATGCACATTTGTTATTGCAATACGCCTATGCGGTATATATGGGATCAATATGAAGAATATTTTGGAAAGGACCGCGCAGGATTTATTACTCGTACAGCGATGGCTCTCGCAGCACCTTATCTTCGCCGGTGGGATATTCGCACCTGTGACCGTGTGCGATATTTCATTGCGAATTCAGACAATGTTGCTGAACGTATCTCACGAATCTATCATCGCACATCGGATGTCATTTATCCGCCGGTAAGTACGGATTTATTCACGGTATCGCAAAATGACAATGGATATTATCTCATTGTCAGTGCACTTGTTCCGTATAAAAGAGTGGATCTTGCTGTTGAAACGTTCAACCGGTCAGGTGAGAAGCTTCTTGTCGTCGGTTCAGGGCCTGATACGGAAAAACTCAAGAAAACGGCTGAAAAAAATATAGAGTTTCTCGGATGGCAGAGCGATAAAAATCTTGCAGACCTGTATTCAGGGTGCCGTGCATTAATTTTCCCCGGTGTTGAAGATTTCGGTATTGTACCGCTCGAAGCGATGGCAAGCGGGAAGCCGGTGGTTGCTTTTGCAAAAGGAGGAGCGCTGGAGACTGTAGTCGGAGGCGGCAGCTCGCCAACCGGCGTTTTCTTTTATTATCAGACAGTTGAAGCGCTTATAGAAGCTGTTAAATCTCTTTCGAAAATAAAGTTTGATCCGTATGCTATTCGCCGACATGCAGAAAAATTTGATCGAAAAGCATTCAAGCGTCAGATCGCGGAATATATAACGAAGAAGTTACAGGTCTCGATTTGTAAATAAAAAGGACAGGGACTGGAATTACAGGAATTGATTTTACTGTTCTGCGTATCGACTATGCTATCTTTATTTCCATCCCTTCGGCAGCACCGAAACAATGGATACCCGACTTTTGAACGAAAAGCAATTTCTGCGCATGTTTTACCATTGCATCAATTGTAGCATCGTCATGTGAAGGATCGTGGTGGAACAGTGCAAGTTGTTTCACGTTTGCCTTGAGCGCAAATTCTACAACCGATTCGATGGGAGAGTGTCCCCAGCCGATTTTTGATCGGTATTCATCCAGTGTATATTGTGCTTCGCTGACAAGGAAATCCGCTCCTGAAAGAAAGTCGATGAATTTTTGATCCAATTCCGCGCCGTATTGAGATGCAAGTTGGTCCTTTCTTGCGGCATGAAGTGTGTATCGGTATGGTTCATTGTCCGAAGCATAAATAAATGTTTTTCCGCCTTCAGTAATTTTGTAAGCGAGCGTCATTGCGGGGTGATTGATATAGAAAGGTGTTACTTGTACGTCTCCGATTCTGAATGTCTCACGTACTTCTTGCATTACGATTTGCGCATTCAAGTCGCCTAATGGTACTGGAAAATATTCCGAGTCCATTTGAAACTTTAATAAATCCTTCAAACTTTTATCGCGTGCAGGAGGTCCGTAGATATTCAACTGGAAGTTTTTCGCATATGCAGGCATGAAGAACGGGAAACCCTGAATATGATCCCAATGTGTATGACTGATGAAGAGATGTAATGTCATCATCGGCTGAGATGCGAATTCTTTCATCAGATGGTTGCCGAGATCGCGTATTCCCGTTCCTGCATCAAAGATCAATATTTGCTGGCCGGCCCGTACTTCAACGCACGATGTGTTACCGCCATATTTCACCGTTGATTTTCCAGGTGATGGAATAGATCCGCGTGTTCCCCAAAATCGAATATTCATCATGGCTGACTCGCTCGTAAGTTCATGTAAAGAGTGGCAATTTCAAGAAGTTCCTTTGGTAAAAACGGTTTTACTACATAGGCGTCAGCTCCTAATTGTATAGCTTTGTCCACATCGGCTTTATATGATTTTCCAGATGTGACGATAATAGCTGTGCGCCGCATATTTGAATTAGCCCGAAGCATTTTGCAGACTTCGAAACCATGAAGTCCTTCCATCATAAGGTCGAGAACAATAACGGCGGGCGGATTGATAATTGCCTGTCGGACTCCCTCACTGCCGTCATATGCAAGCGATACTTCAAATCCGTTCCGCTCGAATATCACTTGAGCAAGCCGGCGGTGCGAACCGTCATCATCAATAATAAGTACTCTAGGTTTTGATGCTGTCGTATCCATGTATTTATGTTCTCAATTATACCTTCATACAATTAACTCTTAGGAATAGTACGTTGAATTTATCAAATATGGTATACAAAACTTATAACGAAACATAATTATTTAAATGGAAAGAGATTTGCCGGGCATCCGCCCGGCACAGGACGGGGTTAATCCTTACCTGGTATAAGTGTATAATGAACGGAAAAGTCGATACAAGTATGCAAATGACCGGCAAGATAAATAAGGCGAGTATTTATATATATCGATGAAATTGGAATTGATGGATTATACCCTAAAAAGGAAATCTATAGTCGGATCGGATTGCGGATTACAGAGAGCCGACATCAACGATGTCGGCTGCAAGTGTGCGAGATTTATTTTACGGATTGTGTTTTCTCAAGTTGTTCCGACAGCTTTCCCCAGCGCCAATAAGCGTCTTCTAATTCTTTCTGAACCGACTTGTATTCTGCAGAAACAGCTTTTGCTTCATCGCCTTTTTTATACAATTCCGGGTCAACTAGAAGGCGTTCGGTCTCGCTCTTTTTCTGCTCTCGTTGAGCAATCTCGGCTTCAATTGTTTCCAACTGACGTTTCAATGTGCGTAATTCTTTGTCTTTCGTTTTCTTGCGTTCTTGTTCTTCCTGCCGGGCAGCATGCGCTGCTGCTTTCGAATTATCCGAGGGTTTGCTGTTCAAAGCAGTCTGCAAAGACGGGCTTTCCTGTTTTTTCTTTAAAAAGTATTCGGACATTGAACCGAGGTAAAGGCGCATCGAGCCGGGGTGTAATTCTAATACTTTATTTATAATTGGATCGAGAAAAGCCCGGTCATGCGAAACAATGAGGAATGTACCTTCATATTCTTCGAGTGCAGTCTGCAGAACTTTCTTCGAACGCATATCGAGATGATTAGTTGGCTCGTCCATAATTAGAAAATTTGCCGGACGTAAAAGCATACGTGCAAGTGCTAACCTGCTTTTTTCACCTCCGGAAAGTACCGATACATGTTTAAATACATCATCGCCATGGAAGAGGAATGAACCGAGAAGGGTGCGCAGTTGTGTTTTTGTCTCGGATGAAGAAATTTCTTCCACCGTTTGGAGAACGTCTTTGGAGAGATCGAGTTCATCTGCCTGATCCTGGCCGAAGTACGAAAGCAGAACATTATGTCCGATGATTCGTTCGCCTATCTCAAACGGCTCTTCTCCGGAGATTATACGGACGAGCGTCGATTTTCCTGCGCCGTTTACACCTACAACTGCAATATGGTCGCCGCGGTCAACTTTGAAATCAAGTTGAGAAAAGACTTTTACAGAATCGTAACTTTTTTGAATTCCCAGTAATTCAATAACCACGCGGCCGCTCGAAACCGGCTGAGGGAACCTGAATCGAAGTTCTTCTTCCTCCTGCTCAACTTCTACTATTTCGATTTTCTCCAGCATCTTCACGCGGCTTTGAACCTGCCGTGCTTTAGTGGCTTTGTAACGAAACCGATCGATGAATTCCTGCGTGTGCCTGATTTGTTCCTGCTGGTTACGCCGCTGACTTAAAAGAAGCTCCCGCCGGATAAGGCGCTCTTTTTCATAGAAAGAATAATTGCCGGCATATTCTTCAAACCTTCCGGATGACAGGGCAAATGTGCGTGATGTTAGATTATCGAGAAATGCACGGTCATGAGAGACAAGTATAACAGCCCCGTTATATTGACGAAGGTATCCTTCCAGCCATTGGAGTGATTGGAGATCGAGGTGATTTGTCGGTTCGTCAAGAAGCAGAAGACTCGGTTCCTGCAGAAGCAATTTTGCCATTGCGATACGCATTTGCCATCCGCCGCTGAATTCTTCTATCGGTCGATTGAGATCTGTCAGTGAAAATCCTAATCCATTTAAAACGCGTTCGATCTTCGAATGCATTCGGTACGCATCGAGATCTTCGAGTCTATGTTGTAATTCTCCGTAGATTTGAAGCGTGTCGGCATACTCATTGCTTTTCAGATCGAGATCGGTTAAAGTATCCTGCGCTTCACTCAATTTTTGCTGTGTATCTATTATATCTTCAAACGCTGTCTCAGCTTCCTCATAAAGCGTTTTTCCATGCAAGGCAATCGTTTCCTGCTGGAGATACCCGACAGTTACATAGTGGGCCTTCTTAACGATTCCTCTTTCTCCCTGCGGTGAACCGGAAATGATGCGGAGCAGTGTGGTTTTTCCGCTGCCGTTGGAACCGACTAATCCGATACGGTCGCGCGGGCCGATTGTTGTCGAGATATCGCGAAAAAGTACCCGTTCTCCAAACTCAAGTGTAATATGTTCAAGTGAAAGCATTGTATTTCAATATAGGGAAAAGTGTTTGAGCAGAAAAATCCGTACTCCGTCCATTCTAATAGTTACTCTTAATTTAAAAAAATGCTATCGCAGGATGAGATATAATACTGCAGTTAACGCACGCGGCATCGGAAATTTTTATTCTCCAGAAAGTACAGTATTTCATCGATACTGAATTGAGATTTTCGCTGGACGGCTTCCTTGGTATTGAATGCATTATGCGGTGTAAAGAGGACGTTTGGGTG
>CAZYAM010000112.1:0-8950 GCA_964645575.1 uncultured Ignavibacteriaceae bacterium | reverse complement strand
CATATCGGTGTGGCGCGCGAGATCGGTGTGCTTGTGAATAAAAAATTAAAACTTCCTAAAATCACACTTAAAGAAAGTAAAACACCTGCGTCAAAATTTGCAAAGATAGAGATTCTTGATAAAGAAAAGTGCCCGCGCTACTCGGCGCGTGTTCTTCGTAATATAAAGATCGGCCCGTCGCCGAAATGGCTGCAGGACATTCTTAGTTCCATCGGTGTTCGTCCGATTAATAATATTGTTGATATAACGAATTATGTTTTGATGGAAACCGGTCATCCGCTGCACGCGTTCGATTACGACAAACTTGCCGGACATAAAATTGTCGTTAAAACTGCGCTTGAAGGAGATAAGTTTGTAACACTTGATGGAAAAGAAAGGATACTTACATCCGATACGCTTATGATTTGCGATACTGAACGGCCGATCGCAATAGCCGGTGTGATGGGTGGTGTAAATACGGAGATTAGCGATAAAACAACAAACGTTCTGTTAGAAAGTGCATATTTCAATCCGCAGAATATACGGCGGACTTCGAAGTACCTTGGTCTTTCCACTGAAGCATCATACAGATTCGAACGCGGCGCTGATATTAATATCACAACGTATGCCGCTGATCGTGCCGCGCAGATGATTCAGGAATTGACCGGCGGTGAATTATTGAACGGTGTTATTGATGCATACCCTAAAAAACGGAAACCGGTTACCGTGAAAGCCCGTGTTTCAAGAATTAATTCTTTGATCGGCGTCTCGCTGTCGAAGGCAGAGGTAGTTTCTCTTTTAAAGAAAATCGATCTTGCTGTAAAATCGTCTTCCAAAGGCGAGCTTCTTGTGACGGTTCCCAGTTTCCGCAATGATATACTTGAAGAGATTGACGTTATAGAAGAAGTAGCGCGTGTATATGGCTATAATAATATTGAAACAAAAACTCATGCTGCCATCGATTTTTCTTCGAATGTACGGACAGACGCACTTCAGGATGAAATTCGGGAATTCCTTATCGGTTCCGGATTTAATGAAATTCTAACAATCGGTCTGCAGGATGAAGCAACTATGTCGCTTGCAGGAAAGCCGTTGGTTACGGCGATAAATCCTGTAAGTGCAGAGATGTCGGCTCTTCGGACAAGTCTGGTAACCAGTGCGCTTGGTATTATAAAACACAATCAAAATCATGGTATAAAAGATCTGCGTTTGTTCGAACTGGGCAATATTCATTTGCTTATCGGTGAAAAAGCGTCAAATTCATTGGAATCGTATCAAGAAGAAGCGCGGCTTTTATTAGTGATTAGCGGTAATCGAGCACCCGTGGGTTATGGGAACATCTCTCAAGCTGTTGATATCCTGGATATAAAAGGGGAAGTTACATCGCTGCTTTCAAAGTTCTGCCTTGACAACTACCGTTTTATTTATTATGATACTCACGAGATTTTAAGTGAACCGTGCATAGGTATTGAGATTAATGGTACTTACGCCGGATTCTTTGGAAAAATTCGGAAGCAGATTGCGGATAAGCTTGATATTGATGAATCTGTGTTTGTTTGTGAAATGAATATTCGAGCGCTCTGCGATGGCTGGGTAAGAGACCGAAAATTCTCTCCATTGCCGAAGTTTCCGAGTTTAACACGTGACTTAGCGTTCACAGTTGATGTAATGCTTCCACAGAAAAACGTGGAGGATGTTATTCGTCAATCTGGACAACCGTTATGCACGAATGTTGTTCTTTTTGATACATATACTGGAGAGCAGACGGGAAAAGATAAAAAGAGCGTGGCGTACGATCTCGAATTCCAATCGCCTGACCATACATTGACGGAAGAGGAAATTGATTATGCGCTTAAAAAAATTATCGAAGCCGTTCAGCGACAGTGTAACGGTATATTACGCAGTTAGTATCGAGTAAATAAAATTTTCTGGTACACTGTTTTTTTAGCAGCGAAGTTTTTTGGTTGAAAATAGGTTTATTGGCAAAGGCATGTAACCATATATGCAGCCAAGGAATCAGTTATAATAATCTGGGACTGAAGTTTGCCTGAACAGCTTATAGATACTGAAATGGCGGATAAGAAGGACCTAAAGCATCTTGAGGATGCCCTTCAGACACTATGGGATAAAGCTCGACGTGTGTCTGATGTGATTCTTCAATTAAAAACGGAAAACAGGGAACTTCAGAGCAGGATTTCGAGTTTAGAATTAAAAGAGCGTCGTTCGATGGAAGAGCTTCAACGTCGTGAAAGCGACTTGAAAGAAATTCGAACGCAGCTTGAAAAAGCACAATCTAATGGCAGTAGTTTATTTTCAAAGGAGGAATCAGAGGTACTTAAATTACGGCTGAAGGAATTGATAGGTAAAATCAATTCACGTATATGATACGCAATAACAATGACGGAATGTTGTGGAGAATTCGACAAAAACAATTCAATTGGTTCAAGCGATGAACGGTAAAAGTATAAAAGTTAAAATATTTGGGAATGAGTACCCGCTTAAGGGAGAGAATGAAGATCTAACAAAGCGCGTTGCTTCGTACGTTGATGGAATGTTAATGAAGATTCATGATAAAATTCCGGAACAGCCGCCGTTAACGGTTGCTGTTCTTTCGGCATTAAATATTACCGAGGATCTTTTACAGGAACGTGAGAAGCATGTGCAGGAAGTAACTCATCTGGAAGCAGAAGTAGAAAAACTTTCCAACTATCTTGATAACTGTCTCATTGCCGAACCGACGGACAAAAGGATTCAATAGCGACATCGTCTGTTCTTTTAAAATACGGATGCGGAGCTTTGAAAAGCCGCACCATCAGCCGTAATCAATACCATATTAAAGAACTTAACAAGTCTGTTAATATGGGAGCTTGACTCATAAGTGTGGAGCACATGCCACTTTTTTCGTCACGACTCGTCGGGACGGAAAGAGCCTGCGATGACTTCTTGCAGGATGCAGGAACGAGCGGACCGTGGAAGCGTGAAATGCTTAGGCAAGCACCCACTGTGTATGAATAAAGTTCTTACAATACACTTGATTGTGGCAGATGTGTGCGGTTTTTTTGTAAAATTTGTTTGAACTGAGGAAAGACATGGAACCCTATATACTTATTTTTATCGGTGCGTTGATCGGCGGTTTTACATTTTTCATGGGCTGGACTCTGAACGCGCGAAGCGGTCAGAATAAAATCATGGACGCTCAAGAACGTGCTAAAAAAATTATTGAAGAAGCCGAAAAAGAAGCGATAACAACGAAACGTGAAAAGATGCTCGAAGTGAAGGACGAGTGGTACAAGAAGAAAAAGGAATTTGAATCTGATGCCCAGTCCAAGCGGTCGAAACAGCAGGCTTACGAGAAGCAGTTGAACAATCGTGAGGAAAATCTGGAGAAGAAGCTTGATCTGCTGACAAAAAAAGAGTCGACGCTCCAAACGACCGGAAGGGAAATCGCAGAACGCCAAAAACGCCTCATCGAACGTGAAAAAGAGGCAGAACGGTTGATAGAAGAAGAGAATATACGGCTTGAAAAAATTGCAGGTATTACAAGCGACGAAGCCAAGAAATTCCTGTATCAGAACCTGATTGAGACGGTGAAATCTGAGGCGACACAGAAGCTGAAAGATATCCGCGATTCTGCAAAAATTGAAGGGAAGAAAGAAGCTCAGAAAGCAATTATTCAGGCGATACAACGTTCAGCAGTTGATTTTACGCTGGAGACAACGGTCAGTGTACTGAATGTCGGCAGTGATGAAATGAAGGGGCGCATTATCGGACGCGAGGGGCGCAATATCAGGGCATTTGAAGCTGCCACTGGTATCGATGTAATTGTTGACGATACGCCGGAAGCCGTTATTCTATCAGGCTTTGATCCATTCCGGCGCGAGGTTGCTCGAACAGCACTGGAACGATTGATTGCCGACGGCCGTATCCATCCCGCGCGTATCGAAGAAGTTGTTGAGAAGGTAAAGAAAGAATTGGAGGAAGAAGTTATTCATACGGGTGAAAATACGCTGCTCGAGATCGGTCTGCACGGTGCACATCCTGAAATTGTAAAACATATCGGAAGAATGAAATATCGTTCCAGTTACGGCCAGAATCTTTTGGAGCACAGCATTGAAGTTGCTTATCTCGCCGGAATTATGGCGGCAGAACTTAGGCTGGATCCGATTTTAGCGAAACGGGCAGGCCTTTTGCATGATATCGGCAAGACAATTGACAAGAGCGTCGAAGGTCCGCATGCTCTTCTCGGATATGAGTTTTGCAAAAAATTCAATGAACATGCTGTTGTCTGCAATGCTGTCGGTTCGCACCACGAAGATATTCCGATGGAACATCCCATCTCGGCGCTTGTACAAGCTGCAGATTCCATCAGCGGTGCACGGCCCGGTGCTCGGCGTGAATCGGTGGAAGAGTACATCAAGCGCCTGGAAAAATTAGAGAACATTGCAAAATCATTCGGCGGCGTGCTGAGTACATATGCTATTCAGGCAGGACGTGAAGTGCGCGTAATTGTCAGTCATGAAAAACTTGACGATGCTGCCGCAGACCAGCTTGCACATGATATCGCCAACAAGATTGAGCAGGAAATGGAATATCCGGGACAGATCAAAGTCGTTGTGGTAAGGGAATTTCGATCGACGGTAGTGGCAAAATAGTATTAAAAAAAATACGAAAAGAGATATTCTATATTCAGCAATATGCCTTTGCATCAAAAGCGAATTCTGAAAATCGGTGTAACCGGCGGCATCGGCAGCGGCAAAACCTCTGTTTGTGATATTTTTTCCCGTTTTGGCGTGCCGGTATTTCATTCGGACGAGATAGCCAAGGAGTTGAGTTTTTCCAACCGGACGGTTCGAAAGAAGCTCGTTGCTTTTTTAGGCGCAGGGGCTTATTTATCCGACGGCACGCTAAATAAACAGTATATCGCGTCAAAAATATTTTATAATGAAGGACTTCGGCGCAAGGTTGAAGCTGTTATTCATCCGCAAGTTGAAAAAGAAAGAGAACATCGAATTAAAGAATTAATGCAGCAAGGCCATCGATTCTTTGTTATTGAAGCAGCGCTCATTTATGAAGCCGGATTGGATAAAAAGCTCGATGCAGTTGTTATGGTGGATGCCAAAAAGGCTTTACGGGTAGCACGGGTGTGTATGCGGGATGCGGTATCCGAGAAGGATGTTCATGCACGTATCAATGCACAATATGATGCGAAAAAAAAGCTCGAAAAAGCGGATTATGTGATATACAACAACGGTACGCTTGAAGAACTTGAGTCCAAGGTTCGATTTCTGTATACTTTATTTAACCGATTAGTAAACGAGGATTTAAATGTCTGAAACCATGATAGAAAAGGAAGCGAAGTTATTTTTTCATACATTTCACCGGCTTCCGATTGAAATAGACCGCGGCGAAGGCGTGTATCTGTATTCAAAAGACGGTAAACAGTATATTGATTTTTTCGGAGGATTAGCAGTCAATGCGCTTGGATATAATAATCCGCACGTCAATGCGGCTATTGAGAAACAATTACACCGCTATATTCATCTTTCCAATTATTTTCTACAGGATACTCAAGTGGAATTGGCGGAGAGAATTATTCAGGCAAGCGGATTCAAGCGAGTCTTTTTCTCCAATAGCGGGACGGAAGCGGTTGAAGGAGCAATGAAACTTGCACGCAAGTGGGGACAGAAATACGGCAAAGAGCAATTTCTCAATTTGACCAATTCTTTTCACGGCAGAACGATGGGTGCGTTGTCGATGACGGACAGATCAAAATACCGCGAGGGTTATGATCCGTTTCTTCCTAATACTGATTCTGTTCAATTTAACGATTCAAACGATCTTCGCACAAAAGTTAATGATCGGACGCTTGCTGTTATTCTTGAGTGTATTCAAGGCGAAGGCGGAATTAATGTTGTCACAAAAGAATTTGCGGATGAGTTGACCGTGCTTCAGAAGAAGTATGGTTTCCTTGTTATTGCGGATGAAATTCAATCAGGAATGGGACGCACGGGTAAGTTTTTTGGATTTGAGCATATCGGTCTTCATCCTGATATTGTCGTTATAGCAAAAGCAATCGGCGGTGGCCTGCCTCTTGGTGCGATTTTAGGGAATGAAAGAGTTACTGATGTGTTCGGCTATGGCGAACATGGAACAACTTTCGGAGGCAATCCGGTCGCTTGTGCTGCCGGATGTGCGGTGATGGAAGAAGTGATTCAAAAAGGATTAATGAAACAGGCCGGCGTGATCGGTGCTTATATCAAAACGAATGCGCTTGAGATGCAAAAAGAATTTTCTTCAATCATCAAAGAAGTACGCGGAGAGGGCTGTATGCTCGGTATTGAAATCGATAGGGACGGGCAACCTGTTGTCGATGAGCTGCTCAACCGCGGTTTGATGATTAATTGTACGGATACAACAGTACTGCGGCTGCTTCCGCCTTATATAATGCCGCAAAAATTTTGCGACCGGTTGATAAGTGAATTAGGTTCAATATTTAAGTCGATGAAATAAAGGCTCTTATGGCAATAATAACGGTGATTGAATAACAATCAGAGGAAAGACGTTATGGGACTCACTGAATCAATGAAGCTAATTCTCACAAGTGCAATAAAAGACTGGACGAAGTTTGCGGTTGAACGGGAAAGACTCACTTTGGCTGCCAACGACCTTGCTGTCATTACGCGCAGAGTTGTTCATGAGTGCATCCTTTTCTTAAAAGCAAATAGTATTGATGTTCAATGTGAATCTCCGGATGCAATGAAAATTCTTGGAATGGATGTTCACGTTGATCCTGTTATTGAAGCAACTTTTCCAGTCGTAAAAGCGAGTGTTGTGTTGAAATGCGCTGGTGCAACAAGGTCTATTATTGTTAATTCGAATATGACAATATCAGCAGGCGGAAATGTTGTGACTTTCGACGAATTGAAAAAAAGTATTCCTGCTGCATTTGCTACAAATGCCGCAGATTTTGTCAGAGATAGTTTCTTGTTCGTTGCCCGCGGCGGGAAAGAAGAATGAATATAGAAGAGATAAATTTCATTTTAATAAGCGGCAAATAGGAACGAATGGAACTTCAACCTAAACGTGTTCACGCACCGCAGTTATACGGAAATTTCTGGCTGAATTCAGAACCGGTCTCAATCAGCGATTTTATAGGCGAAGTTGTTATTATTGACTTCTGGGACTATACCTGCATCAATTGTATCCGGACTTTTCCTTACATCCAAGAATGGCAGCATAAATACAAGGAATTCGGATTAAAGGTCGTAGGAGTCCATACTCCCGTGTTTGAATTTGCCAGATCTTCAGAATGTGTGAAAAAAGCAATCGAGCATTTTAATATCACATACCCTGTAATGCTTGATAACGATGCTGTCATTTGGAATGCATTTGGTGTAAGTTCCTGGCCGACGCGTTGTCTCATCGATCGCGATGGGTATATCCGCTTTATGCAGCACGGCGAAGACGGTTATATGGAGTTTGAACGTGCAATTCAACAGCTGTTAATCGAAGCCGGCTGTCATGGCGAACTGCCTGCTTTGATGCCTCCTCTATGCGATGAAGATCAGGCAGGTGCGGTCTGTTATCGCCCTACAAGTGAGCTATTCTTCGGATATCTTCGCGGTGCACTCGGTAATACTGAAGGGTATAATCCGGAATCGACCATAGAGTATTCCGATCCGAGTATTTATCTCCCGGAACGTTTTTATGCAACCGGCAAGTGGATGAATGAACGTCAGTGTCTGCGATTTGACGGCAACACAGGAGAAGACGGTGCGATCCTTCTGCCTTACCAGGCGCGTGAAGTGCATGCCGTTATGAGCTCGAATAACAGTGAACTCTGTGAAGTGACTATTCAGCAAAATAGCCGGCCGCTTGGTAAAGATACACGGGGTGAAGATATTGTACAACTGCCGGAAGGAACTACATCCTTGTTCGTCGATAATCCGCGCATGTATCAACTTGTCCACAATAAAGAATTTGGCAGTCATCTGCTGAAACTGACGACTTCCAATCCAAATCTAAGAATTTACACTTTCTCTTTTACTACCTGTGTAATACCGGAATTGATTTCTACAAATTAATGGAATGCATTATTAGAGAGTCTATTTATTCTATCTAAAAGAAATCAACAAAAACGAGCACATGATTAACTTCAATTCTCAGTATTTATTTCTTCGGTAATATTAAACTCAAACCGTTTTCTGTAATCAGAGTAATCAAGTCTTAGGATCTCCTGGCTGAATCTAAAAACTAAATTTTTTTATATGTCCTGGCTGGGCGACAGAGTATTTAATCCATTTTTTTTATCCCATCGATACTATTTTAGGAGCTGCAACTGAATGAAAAATGGGCGTGATTTCTACTTGTTTTTTATTTCAACTGCTGAAATCGCCCGGTATGATTACTTTAAATAATTGCTTTTGTTATGATGCCATAAGCATCTTTCTTGCACGTTCTTTCTTATTTGATGTTGAATAGTATCCGATGATCAGTAGGAATATGTCTAAGAAGATCAGCTTCTAATTACTACCAGGAATATTATTGAGTTAGAAAAAACTGTGTCAATATATATTGAAGCTAATTGAAGGGAGCAGTTAAGAACTCTAAGGAAATTTAGTGATGTTGATCAATTCTAAAAACGTTGATTTATACACTGAAAATCGAAATAGTTGACTTCCTTTAAAATCTCAATGATTTCGTGATGTACGTCATTGTTTCTGAAATGATGAAAGACGATGTTAAGACAAAATTAAATTAAGGTAGAGGAAAGCTCCTAATAGGCTGCGTTAAAATGAGGCAAAGAGATAATAATAGATACATATCTATTTATGAAAAAAAGCTTGGTTTTTATACAACAGATAAATATATTTGCAACTTAAAATAAAGACGGTTAAATGAAGTATTAAAATACGATTTTATGCGAGGTAAACCAGGTAGAAATAATAAAACTTTTTAATATTCAAAAAAG
>CAZYAM010000111.1:5459-9157 GCA_964645575.1 uncultured Ignavibacteriaceae bacterium | reverse complement strand
GAACGATAGGAGAACGGTATGTTAATTCTTTAGTTTGAAGCTCCGGTATCAATTCGGTTTGTGCTGCTTTTACCGGCTTGGAAGTGATTGCACCGAACAAAGCGGCATCGACATTTTTCAGCAGGTCGATAGTGCGCTGAGGAAGCGCATCTCCCTCACTGCACCAAAATTTCCATCCAATGTCGCCATGGATATATTCCGCATCAAGTTGAATTTTATCAAGGACGATCTTAGCGGCATCGAGCACATCGACGCCGATACCATCGCCGGGGAGAAGCGCAATTTTGTATTTTGGCATAGAATCTCCGGTTAAATAAAAAAGAACTTGAAGGAATACCTTTATATAAATAAAAGGTACTGAAAATTGGATATAATTCAATCATTGATTTCTTTCCAGGTTACACAACATACGGACCCGGTTATAATCAAGAATATCACATATATGACGAGCAGGGCGCTTTGATTTTTGTTTTAAAAAGCCACAACCGATAAGTCGTCTATAAACAATTAATATATTTTAAGAATCGGCAGTATATAAGCCCTTGAATCCTTTATAATGGTTATTTACATTGCCACTGATGCTTTTCTATGCCTAATTTAAATCAAATGAACTATCAGGAGAACATATGAAAACCACAATCTGTCTTATTTGTGCATTTATTATAGCAGGGTGTTCATCATTGACTCTTCAGCCGGCAAATTTTTCGTGGCCGATTGAAATAGCGGTGACACCAGATGTCGATGGAACTGTCAAGATACCACGGTATCAGGTATCGTTCAACAGTAAACCATTGCTTTTTGAAGAACTGCAGGATTCCGTTTATGTCACAAAATATATGCTGCATGTTATACGCGACCGGAATGGATGCTACTTTATTACTGCGAAGGATTTTAAAAATGTATATGTATTTAATCAGGATGAGGGAGCGTTAAAACTCGAAAGTAAAATACAGGTATCTGAAAAGGGCCTCGAAGCGCCGGCATTTAACCAGAAGGGATTATCAGTTCAATTAGTCAATGAACAGAAAGAGAACGAACCGGCTATTCTCTTATCCACCGATGGAATTCAAGAAGGAGAAAAGAAATGAAAACGACACTATATATCTTCATTCTTTTTCTTGGCAGTTTTTGTTTCTTAAACGCAAGACAAACATCCGAACGATTGATAGTCAATAAATTTGAAGGATCAGTGAAAGAACTGTCTCTATTCGCTGATTCAGCTAAAACTGTACAGGATTGCGCTGAGATCAGCTCGATGATAGATGAAATCGAAATGAAATATGCGGAAAAGAAAGATCTTCTTGATCGCGCGCTTTATCCGGACGATTATAGCAAAACCATTGAGAAGCTCAGAGGTAAATTACTGATACGCCGGAACGATCTCGGTGTAATTGAAACACAATATGCACGGATCACTGAACTGGAGGTGCAGGTTCTTGGACTTTCAAACAAAATTGACAGCCTTGATCAGGAAAACGAAAAGCTGGCTAATGCTATTAAAAGGATGTCCGGTAGTAAAGCATTAGTTGATTCATTGAAAATGGTTATCAGCAAACTCCGGAAGAATTTGATAAAGAGAGATGAAGTAATCTTCTCTCTTGTAGACAGTCTCTTTTTGCAATATGACAAGAACGTAGCGAACATGACGGATATAGAGAAACAGTCTATCTATGGAAAACTCGAGCGAAAAAATGTGTTTACCGGTCTTAAAAAATCCATCGAGGACAATCTGAATTTTCTTAGATCGACCAGTCTCACTCCGAGTGATTATGTTGAAATTGCCCGTCAGAACAGTCGATTTACAAGTCAATGGAAAGGTGTTGGCCCAAAATTGGCAGAAATTTATTTATCCGGCAAAAAGAAAACCGATGAAGTGATGTTGATAGATTCATTACTTGGCGTATGGTCAAAGGAAGTTGATCGGAGCAATTGGGAATCGCTTAATACAATATTGACACAGAATGGAATAGTGCTAAAACCTTTCAATAACGGCGATGAATTTACTGCGAATTTTACAGGATACATCGACACGCTGATTAAAAACACAATGGAAGAACCTGAGGACGTTCGTGCAAAGCAATTCAACGCTTTTAACGACAATGTCTGGAAAAATAATATTGAACCGACATGGCTGCCGGTGCTGTTGGAATCAGGCAAATTGACCGAAGATCAGGTAGATAAAATCGAAAATGCTGTTGATAATTGGGAATCCGCTGTTTCACCAATTTCACCGGTAGTGTATGTCGGCATTGCAATCGTCATTATAGCTATTGTTATAGGACTTGCAATGCGGTTCCGAAAGAAACCTGAAGAAGAAGAATAGCGCATTCTTCCTGTTTTGTTGAATCTTATCAAGTCCATCTCTCTTCCGAGAGATGGACTTTTTTTCCTTACACGTTATATATTTTTTTTGGATACGGAAATACTTATGATTGATACGGTAGAATCTAAAAAAAAATTCGGGAAATATAAGCCGGAAATAAATAACCTCTGCAGGAGGGACTTTTACTTAATCCTCAGCAAGGATAAATGCTGCATCAAGCTCAAATAATAATTCATCCCTGCATATATCAGCCAACACATTCACGGAAGGTATGTTGGTAATATCTAGATCTTCTATAACTTTCTGAAAAAGCAAAAAATCCTCTTTACGTTTAATAAACACTGTAGCTTCACAAAGATTCTTAAATGTTGCACTCTCTGATGCCACCAATTCAGAGATCACACTTAAGGTTTTCCGGATTTGAGCTGCCGGGTCGTTAAGGAACATACTTGTACCTTGATAGTCGATTGAAGCCGTACCGGAAACCAGAATCAACTTGCTACCGGGTTCCTTAACTACAGTGGCGCGTGAAAATGCAGAACCGTACCGAAAAGGCGATCGCTGTTTTAAGCCGTAAAGAGGATAAATCTGGATAGCACTTCCTGCCGGCCGGTGGACAGCAAATACATCCATTGTTGCCGGATAAGCATAGGGATTTCTGCCTTCGATGCCGGTGCTGGCAGGAAGATACATTTGTTCGGCCTGCGTTTTGGAATCGGTATTCTCTAAGAAGCCGTATTCCGAATAACAATTGTTTCTAACCGCATTAAAATCATCATACCAATCCAAAATATCCGAAATATAAATCCATGTACGCACTACATCTTTATACGATGCACCTTCAGATTGGAGAAGTCTCTCTGCCTGACGAAACATGGCTTCAGATTGAAATTTTCTATTTATGCGTTTTGAATCATCATTTCCACCATCAATACTCTGGAGAATTAAAAAAGTGGAGTCGTTATGATTCCAGGCGCGTCCTTTTGGAATTCCATGATCCAGAATAGTCCAGACACGGTTTTCCGGGGCAGGTTTTATAGCTCGTATTTGGATGCCTGCAAATTTATTTTCCAAACACGATCTTCCTTCTATAAATGTTATTGGCGTATTTGTTTCAAGTGCATGCTTACCAAGCGCACCGGCCCGGGCTTCGAGAAATTGTTTTTGAAATCCAATATTGGCGAAACATCGTTCATGGACAATTTGACAAGACGAAGCAGACAATAAATCTGCAATCTTGTTATAGATTTCTGCAATTGTATGTTCCGGATCTTCATCCCTTTTTATAACTGAGACATTGACAAACAATTGATTATTCAATGTTGTTACAAATATTTTACAGGAAGAAAGGGTATCAACTGAACGCTGAATCATG
>CAZYAM010000111.1:0-5359 GCA_964645575.1 uncultured Ignavibacteriaceae bacterium | reverse complement strand
GTAAAATAAAGGATTCTCTTGTGGAAGGACAAACGGTTTGAATGCATTCCCCAATGAATCGATATAGCTGAAATATGGTCTGGTGAATATACCATCGTCTCGTTTGCTGGAAAACACAATCCACCGACCGTTACTTGACCAAGAATGAAACGAATCAGTCTGATCGCTGTTCACCTCCAACTTCCTCCATTTACTGTTTGCTAAATCTAGTAAATACAAATCAGCGCTTGGAAGGTAAATTGGAAATTGGCTGTAGTGAGCTGCTGTAAAGAGAACAAAGCGGCCGTCAGGAGATACCCTGGGTTCTGTAATACTCAGTTTTAATTCAGCAGAGGATACGACTGTCTCAAGTTTTCCCCAGATGTGATTCACCGGGTCGTATGAAATCCGCATTAAATCATATTTAATTTTATCATATGCTAAATCACCGTCTTCGTCAGAGTTTTTAAAGGTTTCTATTTTAGGAGCACTGCAAAAAAACAGGAAATTGCCGTCAGGTGACCAAGCGGGCCAAATTTCCATACGGTCAGGACTGGAAATCGCAGGCGTAGTCGTAATTGTGTTTGTCGGAATGTCGTACAGAATAATGTCAGAATACTTGTCTATCACGTCGCGGCATTCACCCGTTTGGTGGAAAAACAAGTGCAACTTATTGACTGAGAATGCAATTAAATTACCCGATGGATGCCAGGCTGGATAAGCGGTCGGTCCATTGAACTTAGTTTTAGTATCAATCTTTCGGACTTTACCGTCCATGGTGAGCAGCATTGATGTGCCAGGTCCACCACGCATATGCAGAAGCCATCGATCTGTTCCCTTCTGCCAGAAATTATGACAGTTCACACAATTGTTCGATGTCAAGTGGTTGAGAAAAATTGGCTCTTCGTTAAAGCTCTCAAGACTGCGTTGAAAGATACCCATCTTTCTAAAATTGTTGAAAAGAGGACCAAATCTTCGGTATACAATGAAGTTATCTATGGGTGCCTGTGTAATCCGATTCACAACGGAATCGAAGCGAATCCATTGATCAGTCTGGTTTCTGATAAAAATATCCACGATCAATTGCTGACCGGCGTTCTCTGTAAGCAGGCGTCTCCAGGAATCAACAGGGATCTGAATATTACCAGAACTATTTTGAATTCGAATGGGATATCCTTTTATAGATCGGATTCGTACAAAATACTCGTTACCAGATTCTTTGATAGAAAAATTCAGAGGCGCAATGTTGGGTGGAATTAGGATTCCGGAATAATCAGGTTCAATGCAAGCGCATCGACCTGCTGATTGAATATCTGTTCTTCCTTCTGGTGTCGTTGAACATCCCGTACACAGAAAAAGAAGTCCAAGTAATGAAATCCAGTAGTAAGATGTCTTGATATGGCTATTGATATTCATATTGAGTCATCGGCTGCAGTAAGCTAGGTTTAACAAACATCAGATAATACCAGTAAGTATCACCAAATTGCCTTTGCAACTCGTATTTTGCGCTATTTTTATCACCATTATATTTTGCTAGAACTTGCCGGTGTTCCACAAACCGCTTAAAGTTATTCGGATGAATCCATTTTTTCAGTTGATTCTTGTTAAAATCTGGAGTCAGAACCGCAATGAGGATTAATGCTTCCTGAACATGCCGGGGTAATTGAGAATAGGCAAATGTATTAAAATACGAGATGTGATTTACAATCTCTTTCAAATTACCATTGAGTAAATTATATGCGATTAGATATTCGAATGCCATTTTATTTTTAGGATTCCGCTTAAGCAATAACTTTAGTTTAGAATCGTATACTCTTTCATCTGAGACTAAATCAGTGTTTGGCATACGTAATTGAATATCTCTGCATACACTATCCTGTGCAAGTTCAGCTGGATTTTCATTGATCCGGATAAGATGCTGTGCAGCCTTTTCCTGAAAAGGTACTTTCTTCAAATTCAATAGAAAATGACTGGCCGCATTGTGATCACCTTTTAACATATATACCATCCCAAGCTGTTTTAAAAGATCGGCAGTAGGTCCTTTTCGCTCGAAGGCTTCGTGGGCATAGTGCTGGGATTCGTTGACCAATCCTAATTTCCAATTAACGTTGCTCGCTTCCTTCGGCCATGAGAGACACCATGTTTGATTCATCAGAAGGCCGGCAGTTCCTTTCGATTGAGGATAGGCAAACATGCTATCAAGAAGTTTGCCTGTTTGAAATAAAGCGAGGTTAGTCTGACTTGAAAGAAGAGGAGTTTCATTGGAACAATGTTGAGTCAATCCGAGCACGGTTGTCCAGCGTTCATCGCTTACAGCGCGGTTGACTTGAAGGACAAGCTTTTTTATGTCATTGGTAGATTCTCTCATCAATAGTACAGTTCCACTTAATAGAAAAAGTGTTCCTATCGCCCATTTCCAGACAAACTTCAGTCTGGAATATTTTTGTAATGTTTTTTTATTTCCGGATATTTTTAAAATCGCAACTATAACAATTGCTAAAATAAAATAAACAGGGAGACAATATGCGATAATCCAAGATTCTATTTGATTCTCAAAAGTCAAATTATGTAGGTAAGCTTGTTTTAGAGTGATAAGAAAAACAAACCTATATGCGGCAAAGGGCAGAATAGCAGATATCAATAAAAGTGAAAGACCGCCTACGATCTTTCTCCTGAAAAGAATATCTCCTAATCCGCAGAGAACTGCAAAAATGAAAAAAGCGCCACCCGTGATCCAATATAATAAGGTGGTAATTGTTAAGCCCAATCCGATATAAATAATAGGCTGTTTTGGTGACAAACGAATGAATAGAACTAAAAAGAATAAATTAATGATTACGGCTAATGTGATGCTAAGGTCAAAATCATAATTCGCATAAAGAAAAAGTAAAAGACAAACAGGAACAAGATGGATTGTATGAATCGGGCGATTTTCTGTTAAGGTTTCTATCCATTTCTTAGTTAAGAATCCGACAATCCAAAAACAAATGGTTAAAAAAATGGAGCCTATAAAATCGGAAAACCAGAATTGCATTAAAAGCGACGAAAACCAATTAACCAGTCCGCCTGGAATTATTAAGAAATCGGAAAGAAAATCAATTCCCATCAGAAAAACAGGTGTGTGCACTTCGAGAATAAGAATGGGATGGATTTTAAGCAGCAGGTAGAAGAAACATAATATGAATATAAGGCATTCCTGAATCCAAATACTTGCAGGAACAAATTTATTTATTTTGTCAGTTCGGAACATTTTTTCATTTATTGCAGGTGAAATAAACAGTAAAAATATACGATTTTATAGTAAGTTTTCAAAGAAGATGTCCGATGTTAATAATACAAAGCATGAATTGACTTTATTTTTAATAAATAGTTGAATGTTTCTTATTCATAGATTGTCAAATATGTTATTTTGTTCAAGTAACAAATTCCGGTAGTGGGCTATTTTCAACATAATATAAATCCAAATTTAGATTCCCGCTAACCTGCCTGAGTGCCGAAAGCACTTTCACCTCCATCTTCGATTTTGGTGGGCAGGTCGGCAGGCAGGGAATCTTATAGAAGCCCATTACTTATATTTGCATTCCTTAACACTTTAGAGTATTTTACAGTAAAACCGTGGCAGGAAGGCCGCTCTGTTATCGGTTAATACCATAAGTTTTCTTTCATCCGGGTCAGTGGTTTTGAGAGAACCAAATATTAATAAATGGTGTTACAATAATGCGGCTGAATACAGAACAATAGAAGATGATACCATGACAACATACAAAGAGTTAGGATTGGTCAATTCGAGAGGATTATTCCAAAAAGCAGTCAAGGGCGGGTACGCAATTCCGGCCTTCAATTTTAACAACCTGGAGCAGCTGCAGGCAATCATCGGCGCATGCGTGGAAACGAAATCGCCTGTTATTTTACAGGTATCAAGCGGTGCTAGGAAATATGCCAATTCCACGCTGCTGAAGCATCTTGCCAAGGGCGCTGTTGACTATGCAAAGGAATTAGGATTTCCAATTCCAATAGTACTTCATCTGGATCACGGTGATACATTTGAGCTGTGCAAATCATGCGTTGAATCCGGATTTTCATCAGTTATGATCGACGGTTCACATCATCCGTACGACAAGAATGTCGAACTCACGAAACAGGTCGTAGAGTATGCACATAAATATGATGTAACAGTGGAAGGTGAATTGGGCGTTCTGGCAGGCATCGAAGATGCTGTTTCCAGCGCAGTGACGCATTATACGAAGCCGGAAGAAGTGGAAGATTTTGTTAAAAAGACCGGTGTAGATTCGCTTGCAATTTCCATCGGCACATCGCATGGCGCAAATAAATTCAAACCGGAACAATGCACGCGGTCTGCAGACGGAGTGCTTCTTCCGCCTCCGCTTCGTTTCGATATTCTGGAAGAAGTCGAAAAGCGAATTCCCGGTTTCCCAATTGTACTGCATGGCGCTTCCTCCGTGCCTGTTGAACTGGTTAAGATCATTAATGCAAACGGCGGTAAGATGAAAGACGCAGTAGGCATTCCGGAAGATCAGCTTCGCAAAGCGGCAAAATCAGCGGTATGCAAAGTGAACATCGATTCTGACGGAAGAATTGCCATGACGGCAGCGGTTCGGAAGACATTGATGGAGAATCCGGCAGAATTCGATCCGCGAAAATATCTCGGACCGGCGCGCGATCAGCTGAAAGAGCTTTACAAACATAAGATCGTGAATGTGCTCGGCAGCAATGATAAAGCATAAATTAACATTCAGAACGAAAATGAAAATCCCGCTTAAAGCGGGATTTTTTTTGTAAATGTTGAACACCTATGGAGTTCAGTTGTTTTCGTGTTCTTTTGGATTACAAACATTCAACTCCTACGGAGTTGATAATATGACGCTTTATTTCATCGCCATCTGATAAATCACTAGCCCGCCATGCAGTTTGGCGAGGATGGCTGTTTACACAAAACCCTTAGGTTTTTGTAACTTTTAGGTGTCTATTTCAATAGATTCTGAAAGAAAAAACTTAAACGGGAATGGATTTCATTCTATTTTACTTTCTTAACGCTATTATGCTTCCACCGAGTAACTACTATAAAAAAATTACTAACTCATTAATGTCCCACGATGGGGGCAAGTACCATAATATACTTTTTTCTAATTTATTATGGATCGTTTTATCGGGGGCAGGCCAACTGGAAAAACAGGTTTGTGGAAAAAAGGGAAATTATTCGCCAATCGATGATAAAAAAAATAGGGACATTCAGCAATATCGAATGAACGTCCTTACAGAATATTATATATTTCTAACTTTATTACATTTTATTCTTCCAGGTTCAGCTGTCTCATCATCTCGATATCTTCCATCGGCAGCATAGGAAGAGGCTCACCAT
>CAZYAM010000110.1:7963-9270 GCA_964645575.1 uncultured Ignavibacteriaceae bacterium | reverse complement strand
GCATCTTTTGGATGAGAATAGATAAGTTCCTTTACAGCCCGGAAATTTTTAGATCCCTTTCCTTCCGTTAAATATGCTGCGAGTGTCCATGGTGAGCCGGCAAAACCAATCAGCGGGACACGGTTATTTAGAGCTTTCCGTGTTAAACGAAGCGCATCCATTACGTACTTAAGTTCGCGATTCGGGTCCGGCACCTTAAGCCTGTCTATATCGGTACGGGAACGTATAGGATTTTCAAAGCGCGGACCGCCTGCAGTTTCCTCAATTGACAATTTCATGCCCATTGCTTCGGGTACAACGAGAATATCGGAGAAAATAATGCACGCATCTACTCCAATAATATCGACAGGCTGAATGGATACTTCAGAAGCAAGTTCCGGCGTTTTGCAAAGAGTAAGGAAATCCACTTTTGCACGGATGGCACGGTATTCCGGTAAATAACGCCCTGCCTGACGCATCATCCAGACAGGTGTGCGTTCAGTAGGTTCTCTTTTACAAGCGTGTAATAACAAGTCATTCGTCATAGTAAATCCTTTTCGCTAATCACCGATCCCCAATCTCCAATCTCTAATCTCTAATCCCCAATCTCTAATCCTTAATCTCCAATCCTTTAAAAATGTTCTTGAATCGCTTCTGCCAAACCTTCTGCTGTTGCTTTCTGACCGAGAATGTCAACCGATAATCCGAGCTGCTGTGCGGTTTCTGCGGTTGTCGGGCCTATCGCGGCTATTGCCGTATGTGCAAGTATCTCCGTGCCGATCATTTCCACAAAGTTGAGAATGCCGGAAGGGCTGAAGAAAGCGGCGACATCAATTTTATTCTCAAGAAGCATTTGACGGATTTTTTCAAGGTTGTCCGGGTCCGGAATTACTGTTCGATATACGACAATTTCCTCGACTTCCGCACCCATCTCACGGAGATGTTGAGGCAAAGCATCTCTCGCAATATTGCTTTTCGGAAATAAAATTTTTGCGTCTTTGATCTGGTGTGCCTGAACCAGTGCTGCCAGTTCTTCTGCCGATGCATGTTTCGGCGCAGCAAGAACAGAAAAACCGATAGTTTCAAGAGATCTTTTTGTTTTTTCTCCGACGGCGAAAATATTACGCGTTGCAAGTGTATCGACCGCCTGTGGGCGTATAGAGCGGATGCGTTCGACAAATTTCATCACTGCGTTCTTACTGGTAAAACAGACACTTGAATATTCCGATAGTTTCCAGATCGATTTATCGCATGCATCCCAGGAATCAGGATTTTTAATTTCAATGGTCGGGAAGCAAACAACAGAAGCTCCACGCGATTCAAGCAGT
>CAZYAM010000110.1:4202-7863 GCA_964645575.1 uncultured Ignavibacteriaceae bacterium | reverse complement strand
TTGAACGATTGTGTCGAAAAAAGAAAGTCCAGATGCTGAATTGTTTCCTCGCAAGAACCGTACGCGCGGTTAAGATATTGAAGGAATTCATTCTTGTTTTTTCGGAGAGAATATCCTTCCGCAATATTATTAGTAACTGATTTTGATGATCGGCGAATCTGGTTCCCTTCTTCAAATGTCTCAAATTTTGGAAGGGAGAGAGTCAGTTCTTGAATTCTAATTGCCAACGATCGAGAAAGTTGATAAATATCCAACTTGTGATATCCCTGTTTAAGATTCTTTTGACCTTCTTCCAAATCACTAATCTCCGCATTTCCTATCCAAAAATCCTAATCCCAAATCCTAAATCACTAATCTCAAATCCATTTTGATTAAGGCGAGGAATATCTAATTTCGTTCAGAATTTCTTTGCCGCCCCGGCTTAATAATTCTTCTGCAAGTTCAATTCCAATTTGTTCTGCACCAGTCTGGCTGCCTGTTCGGTTTCCTTTTACAATGTGTTTTCCATCCAAGCTTCCGATCATTGCATCGAGTCGAAGTTCGTCCCCCTGCAGTTGTCCATATGCACCGATTGGAATTTGACAGCCTCCTTCGAGACGGCGAAGAAGAGACCGTTCGGCCGTTACTGAAAGAGCGGTTGGGATGTGATGAAGAGGGCGAAGAAGTTCTTCAACGCGTTTATCGCCGTTCCTTATTTCAACAGCTAAAGCTCCCTGACCGGCAGCAGGGAGCATGATTTCATGCGGAAGAATTTCCGTGATTCTCTGTGTACAGTCAAGCCGGGTTATACCGGCTTTGGCGAGAATTATTCCGGCCCAATTTGATTCGTCGAGTTTTTTAAATCGCGTCCTGATATTTCCGCGAATGTCGACTATTTGTATGTCCTGCCGCACGTTGAGTATTTGACATCTGCGCCGCAGACTTCCTGTCGCTATGACGGCAGAACCTGGAAGAGACATGAATAACCGGTGCGGATTCTTCGGATGACCGATAAAAACGTCGCGTGTATCTTCCCGTTCTAAGACTGCGGCAATCCTAATATCTTCAGGAATTACAGCCGGAATATCTTTGCAATTATGTACAGCAGAATCAATGCGCCCGTCTAACAAGGCTTCTTCAAGCTCTTTCGTGAAAAGTCCTTTATCTCCGATCTCTGCGAGAGGTGAGTCGAGAATCGTATCGCCAGTAGTTTTAATTATCTGCACATCGATGACGATACCGGGGAAACGACTTTCCAGGAGCGTCTTTACATAATGTGTTTGCCGGATTGCCAGCTCGCTGCCGCGTGTGCCGATGCGAATATTACCCGGCATGAGAATCTTCCTTGGACATTTTTGTGAGCCCGAATAATTTTTGAATTGTATTCATTTTCCGTAAACGTTCGTTCAGTGATGTATCCTGATCTTTACGCATATTGACGATGGGTTTGTGAATTATCTTATTAATGATGCGTTTTGTGATTAATTCCACCAATTCACGGTCTTTCGGATGAAAACGGTTGATATTCTTTGCGATTTCTTCCCGTCGAACCGATTCCATGAATTCTGTAAGTGCTGTAATAGTAGGATTCACTTCCAGCGACGAGTACCACTGTGTCAACTCGGCCAATACCTCGACAATGATCGCATTGACCTTGGGAATTTCTTTTTCCCGGCGGCTGAGGTTCTCGTTGATCATTGTATTTAAGTTGTCGAGGTCGTATAGAAAAACATTTTCCAATTCCTTGATCCGCGGATCGATATTGCGCGGTACGCCGAGATCGATAATAAACAGCGGTCCATTTTTATTCTTTCGAATTAGATTCTGAATATTGTCCGGTTGTATAATGTAACGGTTGATTTCAACGGATGAGATAACGATATCGGATTCCGCCAAGGCATTAGACCAGGAGTCGAACGGGATTGCAGTGCCGTGAAACCTTGATGCAAGCTGTTGTGCGTGTTCATAAGTGCGGTTTGTAATTAAAAGGGTGCCGATTTTTTTACATCTTAAATGAGTGGCGGTCAATTCAGCCGTTTCGCCTGCGCCGATGATGAAAGCGGTTTTCTTCTGCAGGTCGTCGAATATTTTTTCCGCCAACTCCACCGCTGCATAGCTTACAGAAACAGCCCCGTCGCCTATTTCGGTTTCTGTTCGTGTGCGTTTTCCGACTCGGAAAGCGAGTTGGAACAAGCGGTTCATAAAAACACCTACAGTTCCGAGTTCCACGGCAAGATTGAATCCTTCTTTAACCTGAGTGAGAATCTGTACATCTCCAACCACCATAGAGTCAATACTGGCCGCAACGCGGAATAAATGCCGTGCTGCATCGCCGGCAGTCATCATAAACATATCTGATGGCTGTACTTTTTCTGATGCTGACTTCTGAGTTATTAAAAGCTTTTTCAGCGTATCAGGGTCGATTGTCCCGTTTTCCGTCAGTACGTACAATTCCGTGCGGTTGCAGGTGGAGAACAGGACGCTTTCACTTGCATTCAGCGGTTTTAAAAGCGGCAATGTTCGGCGGATCTCATCCGAAGAGAACCATAGCCGCTCGCGGACATCCAGAGGAGCCGTGTGATGAGATATGCCGATGCAGAGAAGATTCATATTAATAACTGGTGTTACGCAAAAAGCCTAACTCTATAGATGATCGTATAAAATTACTCAATTCACCTCCCCTTTTTCCCCTCCATGGTAAGGAGGGGATATGGGGTGGTCGAAGTTTTTTTGGAAATGAGCTCTGCTGATTGCTGTTCTTCATTTTATGCGTAATGTGAGTTAATAAAACCTGTGGAATTCGCTGAAGTAAATATTGATAACGGTCATTGAAAAAAAGGATACGAGAAACCCCACGATGGAAAATATCATAATTTTCCGTCCCTGGATAAAAAAATATTTTCTAGCAATCACTAAAGCTACATACATTAGCCAGATAATGATCGTACCGATCAGCTTCGGGTCGGCATAATACTCGTTTTGGTATACTTGGCGGAGCCAGATAATGCCGAAGCTAATTGCTGTTCCGAGAATTATCACGACAAGTTTTATTGCAGTCATCGTCATACGTTCCAATGATTCGAGTGTCGGGAGTTTCTTATAAATCGCACCGAACCGGGATGATTTCATTTCATGATACAACATAAGATACATTAAGCCATACGCACCTGCAATTGTGATTGCAGCGTAACCTGTCAATGCACAAGAGACATGAGTGCCAAAGAACGGACTTCGCAGAATTTCCGGTACTATCGGTGTATCTTTGATGAAGAAAGTTGAAATAAGCTGGAAAAAGAATGCAATATTCAAAATGAAATACCCCGTTTCTTTCCGATGCGAAAGGAATTCAATTATACAGTACGCAGCGGAAACGGAAAATGCCAACGTACTGAAAATCTCAAAGACCGTTGTAACGGGAAGATGACGAAATGCAGCTGTTCTGGCTGCGAGATAAAATAGATGGAATGCTAATGTGCCGATCAGGAACGGTGTCTTAATATGTTTTGCCCAGGATTTATCGGCAAAAAAAGCTTTACCGTATATCCACACAAGTAAAAAGTAAAAGATCGGCAGTGAGTAATTTAAATAACTGCTCAAGAATGTTCCTCAACTGATTTTTTTAAAAGTAGAGAAATGTTGCCGGAGAAACAAGAAGAGGGGGAAGGAAGCAGTAATGGCATAA
>CAZYAM010000110.1:0-4102 GCA_964645575.1 uncultured Ignavibacteriaceae bacterium | reverse complement strand
GTAAATACCGGTTTATTGAATACTTTAGAAATCAGTAAATCTGCAACTAATCTTGAATGTCGGCCATTGCCATTGGGGAATAAGTGAATTTTAACCAACCTATGGCTAAATCGAACAGCAATTTCTTCCGGGCTAAACGTTTTGTTATCTATCCAAAAATTGCATTCGTCAATAAGTTTTTGAAGTTCAATGGAGATCTGAGTTTTATCAACTCCTATATTTTTATTTGTTTTTCTTTTAGTACCAGCCCAATCCCATACTTCATCAAACATTTTTTTGTGTATAAATAAGATAAAATCTTCGGAGAGAAGTTGTTCTCTGCTTATTTTAGTCTTAATTGACCATTCAATTGCTTCTTGGATGTTTGCCTGCTCAAATTCATCAAGTTCCTCTTTGGTCGAGATAGTCTTGATAAGAAGTCCTTCCTTCTCATCTTCATTGAGGGGTGATTGACCCTCAATATATTCAAATTCTAGTCCCATAAGTATTTAGGCAGTGTGAGTTTCAATTCTTCCGCTTTTTCTTTGACTGCTTTTTCAATCCTATCAGGACTATTTTCCTGATCTTCAAGCTTCATTGAAATGGAGGTTCTGTTGACAATTTCATTTGCTAATTCAAGAGCGCGCTTTTCAATTATCTTTTCAAGACTTCCGCTTCTGGGAATAAATCCATAAATGAGATTCGAATCCAGAGCTTTTCCGAATTGCCTCAATACTTTTAAAGAAATTGTTCCGTTTTTCTCTCTTTCCTCTATTTCTTTTATGCTTTGAGGGGTAATTCCCATTTTGTCTCCTAACTGTCTCATTGACATTCCAAGAGCTTGCCTGATTGAATATACCCATCCAGGAGCCGGGATAACGATGCTTTCTGCTTTTCTCAATTGAAATATCTTTGCATCGGTTTGTTCTAAAATTAATCTTTGCTTTTTCATAAGGTTATCACCTTAATTTGTTTGGACTAATATAAGGTTATAACCTGATATAGGCAAAAATAATTTAAGGTTATAGTATTAATATTATGTTATAATCGGGATTCAGTAAAAATTGTAGCTAATGTTTAGCATATGAAAAGTTGCCGACTTCAAAGCTATTCCATGTCAGTTTATGGCCAGCTAAAGACAACGCACAAACCTTAGAAACCCTAATATTGCGGCAATTTTTTATATGCTTTGTTGTGCCTCGTTGCTTTCTATTATTCTTAATTTACATTTAAAAAATTATATAATCAGTTCATTTACACTGATTACCAGAAGAATACTCAATGTACTCAAGGTTGTATAATAACCGATGGCTTTCAGATTTAATTTTAGTGAATAGCTGCTTCTCCATACAATCAGAAATAAAACCAATATCACAATTATCGCAACCGTATATGTGCCTATATCAAGCATTGCTGATATTCTCGCTTCATCCTGTTGGTTGAATCCTCCAAAAACAATTGAGAAAAAACGAGAAAAGGCAGAAAAGAAAACAACTGGATACGCATAGATGGATTTTGTTTTTTCAATTAATACTAAAAATATAATTGCTTGAAGGATGTTAAATATTGGGCCTCCCATGCTAATATATAAACCATGAGTTTTGTCAATGAAATATCCACTGCGAGCGTTTGCATTGTTTAAACTTAAAACCATGTCATTCCCTAACAACTCTCCTACAATCCAATGCCCAAATTCATGAAAAAGGTATGCAAGAAATGCAACAGGTATAAATAACAAAGCAACTTTCCAGTTTATTTTACTCTCTTTTATATCGTTCTTTATTCTGTCAGTAAGAAACATATTCTTATTTATTCATTTCTCGGTTAAAACACTCGTATCTTTTTCTGCAATGTATCTATGAGTAAAATGTTAGACTTCATTATGGATAAGTTACGATTAATTTTTATGCGTGTTATGTGAAGTGCGTCTCACTCGGTTTCTGACATTATCTCGATGATTGCCTGATGTATCTTGCCTCGTCTTACTTGCTGAGCGGTGAATCGAACGCCCCACACAGAGTAATTTGCTCCAGGATAAAGCGCACCGCTGATTCTTGTATGCAACCATTGCTCCAGAGTCTGGGTCAAGTCTTGAGCTTCCACCTGAATGGGGAATTGTTCACGGAGCGTCTCCATGCGAACACTTCCGCCAACCCGCCACGTTTGTGAGCTGACTTGAATTATCTGGTTGAGACTCTGGTCGAACTCATCCTCTATCTCTCCGGCGATTTCCTCTATAACATCCTCGAGTGTGACCATTCCCGTGATCTTTCCCTTTTTGCTTTTAACGATGGCCAAATGGTGACGCTTGGCAATAAAGAGCTTCAACATTGTATTCAGATTTGCTTCACTTGGAACGAAAAGGACAGGGCGAATGAATTGGTCTATTCTCAATTGAGAAAGATGTGGTTCAGACATCGCCATCTCCTTGAAATTAACATATCCAACGATGCCGTCGACGGAATCGGATTCGCTGATAGGATAACGGGTATGAAGGTTGTTCCTGGCAATGTTGAAGTTCGCCTCAATTGGATCATGGATCTTCAAGAAAATGATCCACTCCCGTGGGATCATAATGGATTGCACATTCGTTACCCGAAGCTTGGTAACATTAAGAATGATTTGTTCTTGTTCGGTTTCAAGCACTCCCTCAGACTTAGCAATATGGGCAAGTGTTTGTATGTCTTGTATGTTTATGCGTGATTGCTCCTCTTTACCTCTAAATACCTGTGAGACGAATTCAGTGAGAAAGATTATCGGCTTTAGGAACACAATACTTACACGAAGAACGGGAGCTATCCAAGGAGCAAGCCGTTCGTTGCTGGCTACACCAATGACTTTGGGAATGATCTCGGTACCGAACAGGATGATCAAGGTAAATATAGATGAAAACAGCCAGAGCCACTCGCCTCCATAGAGTTCATCAAATTCGCCTCCGGCAACGGTGGCACCGCCGGTATGTGCAATTGTGTTGAGAATGAGAATGGCAGCGATTGGACGACCGATGTTCTGCCTCATACCAAGTAAGACCGCCGCCTGCGCCTTCCCTTGTTGCTTGAGGGTCTCCAAGCGTATGGGATTCAGACTCAAAAGGACTGCCTCAGCGAGCGAGCAAAGGAAGGAAACAACAATGGCAATGATACAACTTATAAGGAATAATATCATTTAAGGATCCTTCATATTGTCAGAATGAATTTTGGAGACACATTTCACATAACGTTTTGCCAATATGAAATGTAGCGGCATTCGGAACGTTTTCATGTCAAGATACATAGTACTTTGAGTAAGTGTAACTAAGCTTCGGAAACCCTTGTCCCAGTTATGTTTTATATTGGCTGTTATGCGCCGCGTACCTGAATTTAATATTTCAATAAATTTTAACAATTCTATCTGGGAGAACGAGTAGAAAAACTCTTTTTGCTTTAAATGTAATCTCAGCCATTTTGGAACTTAATGACGATATTTGATCATCATATTTTCCCTTAAAAGATTCGAAGGGGGGCATAGGTGAGATAGAAACCACGAGGGTACAATCTGTATAGTCTTTAATTGCTTTCTTTTGACAAATAGAAAGTACAATTGGAAATAGTGCATCAAAGTCATCGCCTGGTGTGCCTATTTTTACTTTGCCATAACCTCGTTCGACGACCAATTTGGCGTCCTTTGCATCATAAGAACCATCATGAGGAGTAGTCATTTCAACACGGTCAACTTCAATTCCCTTTTTATCAAATACAATTGCATCATATCCTTGGTTTCATAAAATTGGTTGAATTTCATAGTTCTCCGGATAAAACTTTTGAGCAAAGATACTGAGTGGGACCATTTCGTCTAAAAACTCCTTGTATAATCCCTTCTTTAAAATTCCACTTTGATGTTCAGCTTTATCAGCCCTGACAGCATTATCGAGCTCGATAACAAAATCACGAAGAGCTTGCGGGGAACGTCTTTGTTGTATGTCAGAAGTCACTAACAGCACCTTTTGGCCGATTCTGTACAGAATCAAGGAACAGCCTCAATATTGATTTTTTCTGGTTCGTATATCATTATCAGCAGACCAATCTTTGCGTTAAGTCCCATAATGGGCGCAACAACCCGGATATTTCCTTTTCCATCGTCAGAT
>CAZYAM010000109.1:0-9317 GCA_964645575.1 uncultured Ignavibacteriaceae bacterium | reverse complement strand
GTGACACTACTTAGGTAAATGTAAACGAATTGAAAATAAATAGCAAACAAAAAAGGTTTAAAAACAACTAAATTATAAGGAATTTTTTATGCTTTTTAATATTATTGGGGGGAGTTAACTAATATGATAAACACATAATACATCTTATTTTATACATATATATTGATATTAACAAAGTCTAATTTATCTAAACCTCACTTTATTTTTTGCTTTCCAACACTACAAGCGCTACAACAGTAGTATCTGTGTGAGAGAGTGAGAGGTGTACTATACACTGTTCCAGAGCTTTCGCAACATCGCGGGACAAGAGAATGTGCGGCGCTCCGGACTGATCATTTACTACTTCGATATCTCTCCAGTGAAATGCCCCGCTCCAACCTGTACGCATGGCTTTTGCCACTGCTTCCTTGGCGGCAAATCGTGCACAGAAATGAATATGCGGCTTTTTTCGAGTTTTACAATAAGTCACTTCCATGTCGCTGAATACTTTATCGAGGAATACTTTTCCCTTTTTCTCCAGTACGTCTTTCATCCGCTGAACATCGACCACATCCACACCAATACCAAGAATCCTGCTCATAGTTGTACTTTCCGATTTTCTTCTTTAACAATATCAATTACCTGAGTTATGTCATCAATATCATAATTGGCATTGGATATCTCCGTTCCAAATGTATTTCCGTACCGTGCAAAAACTGTTTTCATACCGACTTGTGCCGCACCGAGCACATCGCGTTCAGCCCAATCTCCTACCATGAGAGCTTCAGCCGGTTCTATCTTCAGCATCTCCAGTACTTTTCTGAATGGTTCCGGATTCGGTTTCCGCATTCCGGTATCATCGAATGTAACAACTGCATCAAATAGGTGATGAAAGTTCAGATAACATAGACGAAGCCATGCTTCTTTGCCCGGCGCATCCGAGACAACTCCGAGTTTTAACTGCATTTTCGAAAGATTAATAAGAGTCATCGTAACATGCGGATAGGGAACAAGCGCTGCTTCCCGCGCACGGCGGTACGAGATGACACCGGCAGAAAGAATTTTATAATCAATCTTGCTGAATTCCTGGTAAAGCAATTCATCGAAGACACTTTGGAATTCTATTCCACGCTCATCATAAATCTGATCGATACGCTGGCGGATTTCATCTGTGGAGAGTTTCAGCCCTGCATCGCGCATTGCGTTAATAGCCGCATCTACGGCCTGCTTTTTCATCAACATAAAGTCGACAAGTGTATTATCTAAATCGAAAATAATAGCTTTAAGCATGACAATATTCAACTTTCAGCAGCAAGTGATCAATCGTTCATATGTTATATACAAACCGGTGCTATCCGATCATCCATTGCTTGTTTTAAACCGTTTTCAATCTTGATCTATAATAAGTTCTATTGCGAGCTCGTATCCACGCACACCAAAGCCTGCAATAACTCCTTTGCACACAGGCGCAATAACCGACTCACGCCGGAATTCCTCTCGTGCATTAACATTACTCAGGTGTAATTCGATTACCGGAGCTTTCAATGCGGCAACAGCATCCCGGATGGCATAGGAGTAATGAGTAAATGCTCCGGGATTCAGCACGACACCGTCCGTCGAACCGTCCAGCGCTTTATGCAGAGCATCAATGATAGCGCCTTCGCAATTCGATTGATAAAATTCCAGATTCACTTTTGAAAATTTTTCCTTCAACCTTTTCTCGATATCCGACAGTGTCATTGTACCATAGATTTTAGTCTCGCGTTTGCCGAGAATATCAAGATTTGGTCCGTTTATAATAAGAATGCGCATAGTATTTATCCTTTGTTAAATCCGAAGCCGGAAGATTGAGATAAGAATACTGTACACAGAATAAGAGAAAGCTATGAAAAAGTCAAAGGATAAATATTAAACGGAAAATCGGGAACTATCGCTAGGAAATTAAAAAAAATAACAACCTTATCCTGCAAAACAGGCGAAATAACGGATTCTTACGAAAAGTAAAATAAATATATATCTATCCTATGATTTCGCAACGCGTGAAAGTTCATCTTCTATGTATTCACGAACGGCCGGTTTCAGGTACATTTCATCAATGCCGACTTCAGCAAGTCCCTGTGCCAGGACAGATGCGCGGCGAGCCAGTATCAATCGTTTATTGATAACTATAAGACGTTCGGCTTTAAGAACACAATATCCTCCATCGAAATCCCCTTTTTCATAGCGGATGGTGATTCTGCAATTAGATGCAAGCTGCTCAAGTTCAGAGAGAATTTGTTCTTTTGTCATTTGAATTTCTATTTTCTTCTACATGTATTTTATTTTAAAACTTATCTTATTTTAAAGCCAGGTGCAAGTATAAATACTTTTATTTATTTTTTAGTTTGCCTTCTTTTTTCCCGCCAAGATTGAATTATCCTGCCGCTCCAGATCGTAAACATGAAAAATAGAACTCCGCCGAAAAGATCAACGACATAATGATAGCGAAGATAAATTGTTCCTATTATTAGCAACCCGGTGATAACAGTTATGATCCATCTGGTTCGAAGTTTGAATTTATGGCTGAGATAAACAACAATCAATGTGAGTTGTGTATGGCCGCTGGGGAACACATCGCGCTGAACAAGTCCTGCAGCATCTGCCGTACTGAACGAAATCGATTCGCCTGCATTAATAAAATCCCTCATCCATGATGTTAAAAAGAGTCCCGGCAATTCTTCATTTATCGCATAGAAATCATGAAGCGTGAATCGCGGTCCTATTGCCGGAAGAAGAAAATATCCCAGATAAGAAAGATAGAACCCGTACACAATAAGAAAAGCGCCATAGTCAAAATCCTTAATCGTATATCTGCGGTAGAGTTCCACTCCAAGTATAATGAATAGAATGTAATATGAAAAGTAAGCGATTTGAAAGATTTCCGTCAATATCGGATGGGCAAATTGCATTATCCATTGAGTCGGATTCACGCCGAACAGCCACTTATCAACTGCAATAAACAATCCGTCATAGTCAACCGGATGGATGGCATGCACCATTAAATGAATTTCTTTAAAGACGAAGAGAACAATCCCATAATTATAGAATCGATGAATACCAATAAGCAGCTTTGTTTTCCTTTTTTCAGCAAGATATGCTAAAAGAAAAATCAGCGCAATAACTGCTATATTAATTCCGGCAATTTCAATCCAGGCTGACACACGGGCAAAGAAAAACAGGTTTAATATGATAAGAAGAGAAAGAAAAACAAGCGATGTAAGATCGACAGGTGCCAGATAGGAAATTAACTTTTTCATGGTTTTAGTATTTTTCCGATAGCCAAGGAAAGGTTTACAAATTCATCCACACTTAACTCTTCCGGTCTTTTCTTTAAATCAAGCCGCATCTGATCAAGGACTGCATCTTCAAAACCTAAAGATTTCAATCCGTTGCGAAGCGTTTTCCGCCTTCTACCGAATGTCGCGCGAACGATAGAACGTAACAATTTTTCATCGACATACGGCAGTGAATCTTTAAAATTCAAATGAACAACGGCAGAATCTACTTCCGGCTTTGGGTAAAAACAATTCCGCGAGACTTTAAAAAGCATCTCGCATTCAGTATAGAACTGCGTGAAAACCGATAGAATGCCGTATTCCTTATTTCCTGCAGTAGCTGTAAGCCGTTGAGCGACTTCCAGTTGCATCATAATGGTCGCATCTGTAATTACAGTTCGTGCATCAAAAAGCCAAAATAGAATTTCACTTGTTAGATAGTACGGAATGTTTCCGACAATTCTTAACTTCTTCCTACACTTATCCGAAATCTTTCGAAGGTCAACATCCAGCACATTAGCATGAATGAAAACAACTTTTTCACCGATAGTCTGTCGAAGCAGCTTGATTGCACGTTCGTCAATATCTATTCCAATAAGTGTAATCGGCTTAAGAATTAAGTGCTTTGTCAAGGCGCCCTGGCCAGGGCCGATTTCGACGACTGCTTCACCGGCACCGAGGTGAAGGCGTTCTACGATTTTACGAAGGATATTTTCATCCTTCAAAAAATTCTGACCAAGCGATTTTCGAGGTCTAAACAAATCAAAGTCCTAAATACGAATTGATTAATATATCGAAGAGAAAAAAGAAGTTCAATTACTGTCCGATAGTTTTATCGACAAAATATTTACGCATGTAAGATAGTGTTCATTCATGAAGGACTTCTTTTACTTTTTTCAGTAATACAGCAGGGACAAAAGGTTTTTGCAGAAAGTGCATTCCCTCATTAAGAACACCGTGTGTGGCAACGATATCCGCTGAATATCCGGATATAAACAGTGTTCGTATTCGGTCGTATTTTTTTTCGATCTGTTCTTTTAATTCCCGCCCGTTCATTCCCGGCATTACAACATCCGTCACCAGCAAGTCGATCGGTTTTTTAATCGTTTTACACAATTTCAATGCATCAGATGGAAGGGAGGCGCTAAATACTTTATATCCATGGTTCGTTAAAATGCTTCTCATCATTCTTAATAATTCTTCTTCATCTTCTACAATTAAAATAGTTTCTGTTCCGCTTAACTGAAAATCACCCTGTTGTCTATAGGATGTCTCAATTTCTCCAAAAAAGCGCGGGAAATAGATCCGGAAGGTAGTACCCCGGCCAAGTTCACTGAAGACATTAATGAAGCCGTTATTTTGTTTTACAATACCGAACACAGTCGCCAATCCTAATCCGGTCCCTTTCTCGGTTGCTTTTGTTGTAAAGAAAGGCTCGAATATTTGCGCCATAGTTTCTCTGCTCATTCCACATCCGGTATCACTGAAAGAAAGCGTCACATACTTACCCGGAGTTACATCGGTCTGTTCAGTTATTATAGGACGATCAACAACCACATTCCTTGTTTCAATCGTAATAGTGCCCACGCCGGAAATAGCATCTCGCGCATTTGTTGCAAGGTTTGTAAGTATTTGAGTTAATTGTGTCGGATCAATTTTTATTGTCCACAGCGCTTTTCCTTTCTTGATAACCAACTTTATCTCTTCATGTATAAGTCTTTCAAGCATTCTATCGAACGTCTTAAGTTCATCGTTTAAATTAACGACAACGGGTACAACAATTTGCCTTCTTGCAAAAGCTAATAATTGTTTTGTGAGATTGGCAGACCGTTCAGCCGCAGCTATTATCGCCTTAAGCATTTTATATGCAGGCTCCTGATGCGAAATTTCCCTTTCCAACAAATCGGCATAACCGAGAATAATACCCAGTATATTATTATAGTCATGAGCCACTCCTCCGGCCAACCGGCCGACGGCTTCCATTTTTTGTGCTTGAAGCAGCTGCGATTGAAGTTTCTTTTTTTCAGTCAAATCACGGATAATAAACACCATACCATACGGAACATTATTATTATCACGAAGAGAATCGCCGTTTACTTCACATTCAATAGAATCACCTTTTTCATTGATAAATGTATATTCATGCGGACCTATATAGCTTACCAGCATTTTATTTATATTTTCAGACGCACGCAGCCGGTCATGGGGCGTAAGGAATGAAATGAAATTCTTGCCGATAATTCTATCGTTATTCGAATACCCGAAAGCCGGGATATTTGTTTCATTGACAAAAATAATATTTCCATCGAGATCTGTTCGAATAATAATATCAGGCAGCGCGGTAATGAGTTTTCTATAAAGTTCCTCGCTTTCCTGAAGCCGTGTTCTTGCTTCCAGCATTTCTTGCTGGCGACAAGCAATATGCTCCAGCATTGTGTTAAATCCGGTATAGAGATTTCCGATTTCATCTTTTCCATGTTTTTCCAACTGCACAGAGTAATCCGCTTTTTCCGCAATTTTCTTCGTAAATTCGGACAACTCGACAAGCGGCCGTGAAATGACGGCCTGCAATTTCACCGCTGCCCAGTAAGAGATAATAAACAGACCGATAACAATAAGAGACATCGAAAGAAGATAATTATTGATCTTCTTATCTAATAATTCCTTTGAAGCCTTGATATAAATCGTTCCGTATTTTTTCCCCTGGTACTCGATCGGCCTGGATAAATACATATACGGTCCGGATGAATCTGTCAGTGGAATTAACGAGGTATCTTTAGGAATAAAATCGTTCGGCACTTTCGTAAAGGATGCAAACAGCTGTCCATTATCAGTATATAGACATCCTGTAATAATAAAAGGCACAGATGAGAGTCTTTTCAATATTGCTTCAGCGCCATTTTTATCCTGAAATGTTAATGGCACGACGGAATATTCTCCTACAAGCGTTGCATGAACCGTCAAATCATTAACCATATCATTTTTAAATGTTCTAAGATCGCTTATAATAACAATTGAAAATCCGACGATAATTACAAAAACCGTAATCAGGAGAATAATACAGACGATTTTGTATTTAATAGAAATATTGTCGAAAAAGGGGATCATACGGAATTATTATTTATGTTTTCGGCCGGCCATAAGCAGCATATAGCTTGCTTTCAATCCGGAATTCTTTATAGCGGTTTCGTCTATTTCAAAAGAGAGTTTTTCATTAGAAGGGAAAATTAAGATGTGAATACCATGGCCAAAAAAATCCTTTGAGTCACATACAGTTAAAATGGGTTTGTTTTTTATCAATGAACATATTTTTATTATGTTATCCTGTTCGGAGGATGAAATAAAAAGGAGATGACATAGTAAAATATCTTCAGAATTGGAACAATAACGAATCTCAATTTTTTTATTTTTTATCTTCTGAATTGATGCAAGATTGTCCAAAGCATTTCCGAATTGATTTTCCCCGATAACTCCGATTACAAATGATTTCGTAGTATCATCCATGCTCGAATCAGGAGGCCATTCGATAAACCGGGTAAACCGTTCGAGGAATGCTGCTTTTAATATATATTCCTGTTCGGGTAAATTCCGAAATCCGAGCACCAAGACGCCTAATACGGCAATAATCGCATATTTGACGATCTTGTAAAAGGAACAGGTCATAAATTTACGACTTTAAATAATTTCCAGAATTAATACTTAATTACAAAATCTCCAAAGCACCTCCCTTACAGATGACATTGGGTAATAATAGAATTATAGCAATACTCCTTCCATAGTTACCATATCTCAGATCACATAAGCCAGACTTAAAAGGAATTGTCTTCCCGGTTCCGGCGGCAGATGCAAATGCTGGTTATCCTGGGGATAGTACTTCTTATCGAACATATTATATAGCGAGACCGATGCTTCCAGATGATTGAAAAGCTTTTCCGCCCGTAACGTGCAATTAAAAGTGGCATAATCACCGATTGGATCTTGTACCTCGGTCATAAGTGCAGGAATCAGGAATCTCTCCATCTTGCTGCGATAAAACATATTCAAATTGGCATGAAAACATTTCAAAAAAGTATAATCAACTCCAAAGTTTATTTTGAAAGGTGCAACATCTTTATGATTATAAACGGAATCCCTATTGTCTACTCTTTCCGTGTTTTCAGATTTCGTATAAGAGAAATTGAAAAATGAAGAAAGTTTCCTGCTCCAAACCGTTTTATTTTCGTATTCAATGCCGACAGATGTATTCTTCCCTACATTATAATATTTATTATTGGGATCAACTGTATTAATTATAGCAGCATAGATAAGGTCGGTCAGCGTATTATGAAATACACTTATAGTATTCTTTGTGTTTTCAGAATAATAAGATGCGGAAAATTCAAATGTATTGATCTTTTCCGGCTTTAAATCTTTATTGCCGATGGCAAATCCAATAGTTTTATATTGTTCTTCAGGACTCGGCGCTCTATAAGCCTTGCCGTATAAAGCTTTCAAAGTAAGTCTTTCTATCGGCTGCCAGACAACGCCGCATCTGGGATTTATTATGCCACCTATTTCACTGTCCACATCATACCTTCCGCCTAAAGTAAACGTTAACTCTTCAAGAGCATTCCAAATATCCTGTATATAAACAGCCGTGTTGGTATAATCACGCTTTCCATCTGTGAACCAGCCGGGTTGGTAAGGCACCTGGTTATTTCGGTCAATACCGGGTAAAGGAGTATACGTTCGAAAATCAATATTCGCATTAATGGTCATATCATACACGCCATGAAAATCATTCTGAATTCCACAGAGCAGCGTATTGTTATGCGAAGTTCGATAATGCATCTCTGCTTCGGCGCCTGTTGAATATTCATGAGAAATTGGTTGATAATACAATCCCAATGGATAAGCGGGAGAAGCACCCGGATAAAATTCTTCAATGTCTTCCAGATGGCTCAGCAGATGGCCGAATATTTTAGCGTGAACAGTAATATCCGCCGATATATTATGTTTATATTGAAGCGACATATTTCCCGCTTTTTCAACAACATAATTTTTTGTTATTCCTCCGCCGTTATCTTCGTATTTATAAAATCCTGTGAGTGTAAAATCGCCGTATCCTATAGTGGAATGAAGAAAATAGTTATCACTGTGCAGATCCCACCGGCCTGCTCTCGGCCCATCAACAAAATATGCATCATTACGTTTTGAATAAAAATTTTCGAAACTGATTGAAGCATGAAAGAGATCCTTGCTGTATCCGTAATATCCGCTCAAGCGTTTAGTATCAAAATCGCCGATGCTCGCTTTTATATAGTAATCATTATCTGTTTTTGCATTTTTTGTGATGATATTTATCACACCGCTGAAAGCATTACGACCGTATAAAGCCGAACCCGGACCACGGATTATTTCCATCCGTTCAATAACATCGATACTGAACGGATCATTATATAAATTCATAGAACCGCGAAAAATTCCATTGAAAGGAATGCCGTCAATGAGTACAAGAAGTTGAGATGCGTTTCTTGAATTCTTCACACCTCTTATGCCGATACTGTTATATCCCTGGTATTGCGTAATAACTTCAAATCCCGGAACAGTCTGTAGTATATTGTTCAGATTTACCGCTCCCATATTTTTAATGTCGACGGCTGTTATAACAGAAACAACTGCCGGTGTTTCCCCGATTGGTTCCGCTGTTTTTGTTGCAATGGATACCTTTGCGTTCAGTAAATCTTCGAAATTCATTGCAAGGAGTTTTGCTAATGCAGTATCGGGCACCTGAGCCGTACTTCGCATTCCCCATATTCCCAGAAACAGCATGACATAACAAAGGATTTTCTTCATACGAATTTCCTTTTTTCTAGTGGAATATTTGACATTGCCTCTCATTCAAAGAATTGAATAACTATTTTTACCTCGGAATGAAAGTAAAGAAGATATTACGGAATTACAACTAAGACTTTATTGAAAGAGACAGATAAAGAGGAGCTAAAAGTGCCCCCTAATTTGCCTTATATTGAAAGTCACAAGTGA
>CAZYAM010000108.1:1409-9406 GCA_964645575.1 uncultured Ignavibacteriaceae bacterium | reverse complement strand
CGAGCATTGCAGCAAATCCTATTATGGATGTAAGAGGAGTGCGGAACTCATGCGATATTTGTGTCACAATCCGGCTTTTCAACTGCTGAATGCCAAAAAGATCCATTTCGAAAGTGCTGGTATCTGCGTCCCTGTCCATTGTGTCTTGCCTCAAAGACATATTCAAATAAAATGCATCGTTGCATCGTATATGACGCAATCTATATGCCAGCGATGAATCAATCATAAAAGTCGTTTAAATAAATTAAAAACAACATATTGCATATATCAATTAAATTCATATATTGTATCACAATGATACGCAATAGTAGAATAAAAGTCCAGAAGTTTATAAAGACATTTATTTTATTGGTGAAAAATATAGATTATCATTATGAGTCACAATTCCAGAAATAATACACATAGCGTAACAAAATATATGGAAATCATTGAAAAATTAGGTATTTTAGGCTGGCACGCAGATTGATTGGATATAGCCAGAAGATAAAATATGTTTTCAAAAACTTAAGGTTACTAAAATGAAAAAATTAATGATGGTTCTCGCGATTAGCTCAATGAGCTTAATACTTATCGGATCTGCTTTTGCACAATCAGCAACCGCAATACAGAATTTAAGCTTTGCAGTCAATAGTGTTTACAAGATAGAGGTTTCCAGTGACCCGGGAAATATGATTATATCGACAGGAACAGCCGGTTCAGATGCTTTAAGTTCGGTTACCGACAATTCAACAAGTTATAGTATAACTCAGAATAACGGGAATACTGTTAAAATAACTGCTGCCTTAAGTTCTACGCTTGGTACAGGATATTTCCTGACGATTAATTTAGCAAGTACTCTAGGCGGAAGTCTCAATGCTGTCAATATCGAAGATGCAGTCGCGCATAATGTCGTAACAGGTATCGATAATGGAGCTGATGCGGACCAAACAATTGAATATGTATTCTCGGCAAATGCATCTGCCGGTGTTTTAAATACGACTAGCAGGACTGTTACGTTGACAATAAGTAATTAAATTTTAAAAAAATAATTAATCATTAATCTTAAATAAAGGAGATAACAATGAAAAAGTTAACGATGGTTCTCGCGATTGGTGCAATGAGCATCTTATTAGTCGGATCTGCTTATGCACAACCTACTGACGTTGTCACACAAACTTTCAGTCTTGAAGTAGCTTCGATTTACAAGATAGACGTATCCGGTGATCCGGCAGATATGACGATTACTGATGCAGTTCCCGGTTCGGATCCGACACCGGTTACTGATGCTACAACGACCTATGATATCACTCATAATGATGCTGACGGAGCAAAGATTACTGCAAGCCTGCTTCCCGTACTTGCAGACGGATATACTTTAACAATTAATTTAGACGGAAATGGTGCCGTTGATATTTCCAAAACTACTGAGGACGCTGTGAGTAGTGTTGCAGCAGGTGCTTCTTCAGGTAATACGATTGAATATGAATTCTCAGCGACAGCCGCTGCCGGACCGTTAGCTTCGGTCAGTGAAACAGTTACATTGACGGTAGTTGGACTATAATTATCCTATTTCGATTGCCCCGGAATTTCCGGGGCAATCATTTTAAACTCCTTAACTAATTGGAGCAATAAAATGAAAAAGCTAAACTTAATAATTGCCCTTGTTGCTCTAAGTGCTTTCGCTTTTCAAGTAGTGCTTGCTCAAGCGACTCAACTTGTTACGCTTGAAGTTAAAGTAGTAAACAAGATCAACATTTCAGGCCCGGTTTCAATGACGATTGATGATGTTGTACCTGGAGGGGCTGATCTTCAACCCGTTTCCAATAATGCGACATCTTATAATATTACACACAACGGCTCTGCTACAGGTAAGATTACAGCCGAGATCAATTCACCGTTACCGACCGGAATTAAACTTGAACTTACACTGGCAAGTACTCTTGGAACAAGTAAAGGCATTCAGGATATATCGAGTGCAACGACAGCCATCGATGTTGTAGATGGTATCAACCAGGGTAAAGATGCAACTCAGATGATAACCTACGACTTTTCGGCGACGCCGGAAGCCGGTGTGTTTGCTTCAACAACAAAGACGGTTACATTAACGGTTACGGACTAAGAAAGAATTTTTGTAGGGAGACTAACTAACGCGCGGAGGCTCAGATTTCATCATTGAGCTTCCGCGGTTTTATTTTGTTGAAAGGTTATCAGATGCGAGTGCAGACAATGGAAACAACAAAAATTCCAAAAGAAAACGGCATATTTGGGTTGTATCTGATTGCGAGGATTGCTATATTTAACGGGACAATAACGAGAGCAAAAATGATATCGTTTTTCAGCAAACGAACAATTTACTTAACAGTAATCGCATTGTTTTTGGTCTTGTTACCGTTGACTGCATTTTGCCAATCCCAATCGAGATCTCATACTGTTACAGTTATTGTCGATCCGGTATCAGTCATAGCAGTCGCTCCGGTGGCTGTCAATCTTGATATACCCGGCGGTGCAACTGCTGTTGTGATTGCCGGTCAAGATGAGATGAGAGTGACAGATCAAAACAGTATACTGAGATGGGGCACAAATGAAGATGAAGGAAAAGTAACAATTAGTACAAGTCTGACACCTCAAACTTTCAGATTACAAGTTGTCGTAAGCAATATCCAGGCAAATCCGACTGGGGCAGGTTCTATAGTCACACAATTTGACGTTACGGACATAGATCATGACCTTATTACAAATATTGCAAGAAGCTCGGGTCATTGCAATATATTGTACACCGGAATAGCTCTTGCTTCAGCCGGAATAGGGACTGATTCACATACACTAACGTTGACTATGGTGGCACAATAAAATGAAAAAATTACTACATAGGTGTCTTCGTTTCTCCTTCTATGTAGTCAGCTTGGTACTCTTGATCTACGCAGAAGGAGCAGGACAGCGACTTCGACTTAGTAGAATAAGAACAAATCCAACTTTGAGGATTACCACCGGTATTCCAGATGGTCAGTTGATAGACGTCGTCAACACAGGCGCTTCTCTTAGATACTCAACACCGAATTACCTGACATGGAAAATCACTGTCAGAACTACATGCATGGGTCAGAGTTTCACTTTGCATGTTGTTACTACAGATCCGGAGAGAGGAACATCTGCCGGTGAAGTGACGCTCATCTCTGGAGCTCAAGCTATCGATTTCATAACAGGTATTCCCGGGAATACACGAAATGCTGATGCTACATTGCAGTACACGGCATCTGCTACATTTGATCAGGGTCATAGCGGAGATGAAGGCAATGATAGGCATACTGTTACGTATACTATACAGCGGCAATAGTATTGTGAAAAAATCGCAATTTTTTAAAAAACAATATTTATTTTTTGTTATCGTCTTCTTATTATTCCTGATCATTACAGAAGGAGTAGGACAATCGCTATCAATAAATGGAGGGAATCGTGAGCTGAGAATCACCGATGGTATTCCGGATGGCCAATTAATCGATGTTACAAATACAAACTGTTCTCTTAGATATACAACGCCATTTTCCTGGCCGCCTCGGAACTGGAAAATTACTGTCAGAACTACATGTCCGGATCAGAGTTTTGGTTTACGTGTTATTGCTGTAAGTCCACAGAGAGGAACAGCCGCTCCGGAAGTAACGCTCAGCACTGGAAATCCTGCGGCCGATTTTGTTACAAATATTACTTGGGCAAATAATTCCAGGTGTACATTGCGATATACGGCATTTGCCACGTTTGCTCAGGGTCATAGTGGTGACGTTGACAATGACAGGCATACTATTACATATACTCTCCAACAACAATAGGCAAAAAACTATGAGACATCTTTCTTCTTCATATCTACGTGCATTGCTTCTTATTCCAATTATTACTTCATGTCTTACCGCGCAGGTATCGATCATTGGAGAATTGAGTCAGGATAAAGAATCTTATCCGGGTGATGTATATTCAGGAACTATCATTATCAGAAATGATACGAACGAACCGCAGGAAGCAAAGGTGTATCAAACCGACTATACATTTCAGTTTAACGGGACGAATAACTATGGTGAACCGGGGCTTCTTCCCCGGTCGAATGCAAAATGGATAACATTCAGCCCTGCATATGTTACGCTGCCGCCTCAAGGGACCATGTCGGTGAACTTTACGGTTACGATTCCGAAAGAGACAGAACCGGATAAGCTCATCGGTACATATTGGAGTATGCTGATGGTTGAAGGCATTCAAAAAGGTTCTGCAGAATCCTCCATCCGCCCAAAAGATGCAAAAGCTCAGATGGGTATCATGCAGACTATTCGTTATGGAATCCAGATTGCCACGACGATTGCAAAAACGGGAGAGAAAAAGGTACAAATTACAGGTCATAAAGTTATTAAAAAAGAAGACGGTAAAAGAATACTGCAGATTGATATTGAGAATATAGGTGATATTGCTATGCGGCCGGATGTTTACGTCGAGCTTTTCAGCGAACAGGGCGCCTCGATCGGGAAATTCCCCGGTGTGAAATACCGCATATATCCGGGTACGTCGGTACGTCAATCCATTGATATAAGCAGTGCTGCAAAAGGTACATATAAAGCATTAATAGTTATAGACGCAGGCGGTGATGATGTGTTTGGAGTACAATATAATCTGAAATTCTAAATATTATAAAATTCTGGGTATCAGTATTGAAAAAATGGTTGATACATAATCCGGTTTGCTATAACCGGATTTTTTTTACTTGTTTGATTGTACTTCTGGCCTTATCAAATGAACAGGCTAGCGCACAGCAGAGTGGTGTAATTTGTTCTGCAGTTAAATCGCAGATCGATGCAAAACCGGGAACAATAACCGCTGTTTCGATTAAAGTTACGAATGCAACCTCCGAACAACGGAAATACACTGCTAAGGTTGACCTTCCGGAGGGATGGAGACAAGTTATACGGGAATTTCCATTCGAAATCAAGTCGGGAGTGACCGATATACGTCTTATAACAATTTCAATTCCTTCCGATGCTCCAGCTCGTCGTTATGAAATTCGTTATTCTGTTCGAGACGATGCTTCGCCTGCCCATGAAGCTGTTGCGTCTATGGAAGTCAATGTTGTAAAAGTCGTTCAATTGGATCTAACACTTTTGCAGGCACCTAGATTTGGTGTTGCCGGGACGACGTTTGCAACAACTGTCCTCGTTACAAACCAGGGAAATTCAGCAGGAGCTGTGCGTCTATATTGCAAAAGCTCATATAATTTCCCGCTTCGGTTAGACTCGACTGTTATCAATTTGGCGCCGAAGGAGGCGCGACAGGTACAGATCTATATCACGCCTGAAGAAAAATCAAGTAAAGTGAACCATACACTTGAAGTCGAAGCAAGATCGATGCAGGACACGACGGTCAGAGTAAGAATTTCAAACGTCGTAGAAATCATACCGAATACAGCTAAGGTCGAAGAGGAATATCTCCGGTTTCCTATTTCTCTCAGAGTGCGGGAGGTCGGTCAAGATGGTAAGTTTGCCCCGCAGGCAGAAGTCTACGGATATGGAAGCTTGAGCGAGGATAAAAAGGACAAGCTTGAATTTCTTTTCCGGGGGCCTGAAACACAGACCGTATCGACATTAGGGCAAAGAGATGAATACCGGATTACATATCGCAGGGACAGCATCGAATTATACTTGGGCGATCAAAGTTATTCGCTTTCGACATTAACGGAATCAGGCCGTTATGCAACAGGTATCGGGGGTAAGATAACCACTACGGGAGGTCTATCTGCAGGTGGATTTTATAATACATCAAGATGGTCAACATTAGAGCAAAAAGAATTGGGCGGATTCCTCAATTATAATATTATAAAAAGTGCGGCTCTTGGTGTAAATTATCTCAGAAAACGAGAAGAATTTTCCAGCGACATAATGAGTGTACAAGGTTTCTTCAAACCGGTAACAGGCACTGCTCTTGACCTTGAATACGGTGCCGGAGAAAAAGACGGCAAGAAAGACGATGCATTTGCTGCCCAAATAGCAGGGCGTCAGCAATGGATTACATATAATTTTCGTTATGTTGAAGCAGGACCGGATTATGGAGGCTATTACCGGGATACAAAATTCTTTTCGTCGAGTATCAACTTTCGGCCGGTACAAAAAGTTCGCATCGAGACCTATATGAGATTTGAAGATAGAAATCTTGCCCGCGATACAAATCAGACCTACGTGCCGCATAACGTTTCCTATCAAATTGGAGGCGGATACTCCGACCTTATTTCCATTTACTATTTGAATAACATTCAACAAGATAGATTTGATAGTTCAAAATATAGAACGGATGAAAAAGCTATTCAAACCAGGCTTGGATACAATTTTTCTTTTGCCAGCATATATGCAAATATGGATTTTGGAACGACAAAAGATGAACTTAATGTAAAACAATCACCTTACAAACGCTTGGCTTTATCTGCGAGTTTTAATCCATTTGCAAGACATCACTATAGCGCTTCAATTGAGTATACCGATTTAAGAGATACCTATACTGATAAGCAGCAGCAGCGGTTATCAGCGAACCTAAATGCCTGGATTCTAATCGGCGAATCAACACAGGCAAAATTGAATATATACGGAAACCGTGTCAATGCATCTGTAGAACAAACATACAGTATGTTTGAGGGATCCATTGAACATATATTACCGTTTAGACATAAAATTATCCTGAGAGGGCGTCATACAGTTATTACACCTTCAAATAGAAACAGTGAAGATTCCTATGCTCTGGAATATGAAATTCCAATCGGTGTACCATTTAAACGAATTACATCAGTAGGTCAAATGCGCGGCTCTATCATGGATGAACGGGGTAAAGGAATTGCCAATGTGATGGTCAATATCGGTGACAACAAAGCATTGACCGATAAGAACGGTATATTCTATTTTGGCGCATTAAAACCGGGAACGGTTTTTCTTTCCGTTGACAAAGGAAGTATAGGATATGATCGAATAACTGATAAACCTATGCCGATGGAGCTAACTATTAAAGGAGGCGAGGAGACGAGATTGTTGCTTCGGATTACTAGAAGCGTGACAATTGCAGGCGAAGTTATTCTATTTAGTGCAAAAGCGACAGGAATTTTGGATACATCGACAGCTCTTGTAGAAATAGGCGGAAAGCCCGGCGTTTTCCTTGAAATCTCGAGCAGTACTGAAATGCATCGCAGAGTAAGCGATAGCAAGGGTAAATTCCTTTTTGCAGATTTGCGCCCTGGAGAGTGGATGCTGAAAGTGATTGGCGGCGATATACCTGAGTATCATACTGTCACTCCGGATTCGATCAGGATAATATTATTACCTGGCGAAAGAAAAGATGTTACGATTCAAATTAAGCCCCGTAAACGCACGATTAAGATGTTGGAGGGAAGTCTGCAATCACCGCAAATATATCCAAAAGTTAAAAAGGAAGAAGCAGTTGCTTCGATACCAGTAATACCTCAAAAAATTGAAGACAAAGACACAATTAATTCAGAAATCTATCCTCAAAAACCATGTATGATTACTTATGATGAGAAAAGAAAAGGATATATTCTTCAAATCTCTTCATGGACTACGCGATGGAAGGCAAATAAAGTGGCAAAAATGGCTGACAATAAAATCGAGGGACTAAGAACATTTAAACAAGCTGCCAATATACCGTCGATTGGGAGGCGATATCGTGTATACATCGGCAATTTCAAAACAAGAGAAGAAGCTGTCGACTTCTGTCATCAATTCGATTTCAATTACTAGTACTATCCTGCCGCAGCTGTCAATCCGAATCCCTTTTAGATGTATTGCCCTAACATTGTAGAAAATTCAGTTTTATAGAACTGATGAGGCACTGATCCAAGTGCCTTTTTTCATCAAATTCCCCACTTTTTTCCGAAATAGCCGTTTTTTCTAAAATCTGCAAGGTTCGATATGCCTGGCATCCTAGTTGATGCATAAGAAGACAGAGAGTATAAAAAAAAGAAAGAAGACAGAGACAATGAAAAACAGAAT
>CAZYAM010000108.1:0-1309 GCA_964645575.1 uncultured Ignavibacteriaceae bacterium | reverse complement strand
AGTGCTGGACTGGTCGATCTATCAAATGCATTGACTCCATTAGATGTAGTTAGAGGCATCGGAAGAGGAAGCGATGTCGACCAGTCCATCAGCTATACTTTCGCAGCAAATGACGGTGTTGATGATATAGCGGCGCAGTCAAGAATGGTCACATTAACTCTTACTAATTGAGTGCAATCATGAAAAAGACTACTACCATAAGTTTACTTTTCGTTCTTATTCTTCTTGTGAGCCTGCAGGCCGTTTCTCAGACGAAAAGCTCTGCAACGCAGACAGTGACTTTTGCCGTCAATCATTCAGCAGAACGCACTCTCAACATCCTTGCAAATTCTCAAGGTTCCAATTCTGTTTCGAATTCCTATAGAACGGCAATGTTTCAAAATTCATTGGATAAAATATCCGTTAAAATAACGGTTGCCGAGACCCCAGTAAACACGACATTAACAAAAATATCTTCAAAAAATCATGTAGATGTAAGATCCCTCCTTCAAGGGAAAAATTCAGCCGCGTTTGATGGAACTCTAACATTAGTAACGGTGACTGAATAGTATATTAATCCAAGGCACCGTAGGGTGGCCGAGTAACTTTTTTAGAGGCATCCGTTTTTAACGGATGCCTTTTTTTGTTATCAGAATGAAGGGATTTGATTTCCGCCCAGCAAGATGGCGGATAAGAATCAAATCCCTTCATGATATGTTCAACTCCTATGGAGTTATGTGTTCTATTTGTTTATGGTTTTACAAACGTAAGATACCTACGGAGTAAAATAATAAATTGCCCGATATTATAGTGAAAAAGAATTTCGGGCTGATAATTAATTAAATGGTTTTTCACACCTGTGGGGACGCATGGCCGTGCATCCCTACGTAATTATTACCACAGTAGAAGCGATTCATATTTACCCGTACTTCTTTTTGGTGGGAATTACCCCTACCAAAAGATGGGTGAAGAGTCCCCGCCAAACACACGACGGGTAAACATCTCCTAAATGGACTAGATATGAATATCTTGGTATTTGTATGGCAAGGCGCCAGACTCTACGAGATGATTGTAAGTCTAAAAATCTTGCATACATTCAATTAATAACACCAAAATATTTTATCCATTCATCACTGCTGTCCAAAATAAATTGAGTTATAGTTCACAAGTCTTGAAAGTGAATCAAATTGGACAAGTTATTAACAATGGGTTGGAGTAAGCCCACGTATAAAATTTTAGATTGACAGATGCTGTCCAATATATATTGCACTAAGTGTCATTTCTTTTGTCTTGTCCCGAAGGGATTCCTTCGGAAACACAAAAGAAATGA
>CAZYAM010000107.1:0-9969 GCA_964645575.1 uncultured Ignavibacteriaceae bacterium | reverse complement strand
TCATCTGAATTCGAAATGCATAAAAAATCTTGACCTTATTAGGTGTCCTTCATTTTCAGCGGGAAAGCTTTTAATTATTTTCGATGGACTTCAACGAGATAGATCGGATCTTTATAATTTTGCAAATTACACCGAACGATATAGTGATCTGCCGGGAGATTCCAGAATTCAGTATGAATCATATACGGACAAATACAATCGCATAGATTTTCTGCCGTGTCCGCTATTGAGATAATTAAAGTATCTGTCCTGATATTATAAGAAATGCTGAAACGATTTGAATCCGGACAGCAGTTGGCAATCACGGTAAAATCTATTATAAGACTGTCGTTAAAGGAATATGTGAATAATGAATCAAAATAATTGTGCCTTGGCAGACCTTGTGAAAGGCATTTGCTGGATTGAGAAGAAAATGCAACACTTTGTTGAGTTTCGGGATCAGTCGATTTGTCCTTGCAGGAGAAATATAAAACACTGCATAATCCCAGTATTATTATCATTGTTGATGTTTTCATGATAATATCCTCCATTTTTTGAAGATTTATTTTGACGCACTCTACCTGACTTGTCCGCCTTTGGCTGGTGGAAATTGGAGAAAGTGAAATTCAGTATTTCTTCGTTTATGAAACGTACCGAAAATATGACGGTTCTTCTATTATTAATCAAGATTAGTCCAAGGTTATCTGTGTCCTGGATGCAAGATAGAATCATGCGGGCATGACATGTCCTTCTTTCTTTTTTCCTGCCATCCCCTAGAACTTCAATCGGTTTATCCGATTGCGCGTTTTTCAGGTGGGCGCTTCGGCCGAAAGCTATGCGCTATATATATCAGTTATTCTCGCAATTCTTCTTTCAATCGTTTGATATGCCCGCGGCCTAGCGCTTTTACTTCACATCCGAGTTTCAGGTACTCGCGAATTTTTTGATCGGTAAGAATGCCGAAACAGTCCACAACGGCAAGAGGCTGTCCTGCCCATGCGATTACGTCCTTCGGTTTCAATTGCAAATATGGTGCGTGTGGAACTGCAAGTACAAGCACCTCTGCTCCATGCAGTGCCGAACGGATATCTTTCTGCACGCGGAGTTTTGCCAATTCCTCCTGATTGCGGAAGAACCGTTTCCATGAGTGATCCTTGGGCATGTAGGAATTCTGGTTTTCGATTTCATACCAATGCTCAACATATGGATCATGCACCCGGATTTCAGCTCCCATTTCCGCCAGTTTGCGAACTACCATTTCACTGCCGCTGTAACGCGTGTCCCCGACATCCTGCCGATAACTTGCACCGCAGATCAGCACATCGGCACTGGCAATGTGGCGCCCCATGTTGCGCAGTGCGTCGCGTGTCAGTTCAGCTACATGAAGCGAACGCGTATCGTTGATATCGATTGCAGTCGGAGTGATTTTAAAAATACTGTCGCCGTCTTCAAAACCGAGAATGTGTTTGTATGCCCAATAACCGAGGCCGCCGTCCTTCGGCAGGCAATAGCCGCCTACACCGGGCCCGGGAAAAATGATATTGCTGTGCGTCGGGCGCATTTTGATTGCTTGAATGACTTTGATGAGATCGACGCCATTCCGCTCGGCGAAAAGACTCCATTCATTTAAAAATGCGAGAATCGCGGCACGATACGAGTTTTCGACGATCTTCGTCGTTTCCGATTCGATCGGACGGTCCATGACAGTAAGCGGATAATCTTTTGTGTTAAGAACATCGCGGAGAAATTTCTCTACTCGTGTTCGTGATTCGCGAGTGCATCCGGAGCAGACTCGCCAGAAATCTCTGATGCTGGCCACATATTCCTTGCCTGGCATTACCCGCTCGAAGCTGTGACTCAACAGCGGTGTCGCCTTAATGCCGCGCATTGTGAAAGCCTTTTTAAGAATGGGCCAGGCGACAAATTCTGTCGTTCCCGGAGCTACTGTAGTTTCAATAAGAACAAGGCAATCCTTCCGTATCTTCTCGCCGATGGTTCTCATTGTTGCTTCAAGTGCCGCCATATCCGCTTCACCGGTTTTCATATTCCCGAGTTCGCTTTTCGAATAATCGCACTGCACATCCACTACTACACAATCTGCTAATTTCAGACAATCGCTGTTGTACGTGGCAATAAGTGTTTTTTTATCCTTCACGCAGCGTTTGATCATTACGTCTACTTCCGGGTCTTCTGCTTTTACCGGCGAGATGCCTTTGTTGAGATACTCGATTTTCCAATAGCTTCGTGAACTCGGCCTCTGGCATCCTATTACAAATTTACTCGAACGTTTTTTGCTGTCTACAGTATCCGCAACGATCGCAGCCATCACCGCACCTACAAAACCAACACCCATAACCACGACAATTTCTTTTTTCTCTTTGCGTGCTTCAGCGGCGAGCTTTTCAAGTCTCTTATACTCTGCGGCATATTTTTTCTTGTCGGGGATAACAAATTTTTCGCCGGACGGACTTATTGAATACTCCTGACTAATTTGTGCCTGGACAGATTTCAGCGCTCTACGTACCATAAATACTCCTGTATTTTTATTGATGAGAACCCGACTTGTTATTACCGCAATTTAAAAGTTAATTAATCCAAAATTCTAATAAACCATTATAAACATAGCTTGTAACTGATTTTTTTTCTGAACCTCAGTCGAACCACATTCCGGGCAAACATTTTGAGCCTCAATTTTGTCGTCGAATGCATATTGAAGATCTGTATATTTGTTAATACCAAGCACTGAACCAGCTCTCTCGACATCTGATTTATGTACAATCAATTTAATCCCACCAACTGTGTTTGACCAGATAGGATTTACAGAAACAATATTTTCATCCTTGAGAAATGCCTCGATACCCTCATCGCTTAGCTTCGCACGATCAAGATGAGCAAGATGTGCTTGATCAAATACTCTTATTACAATAAAATCCGATATTTTATTACAATTTTTCTTCATCTTATCAGGCGGCGGCATAACATATAATTGAGTCTGACGAAAGCGTTATTTCTTGAAAATGAGATTCGGTACTTCTTTTGCTAACGAATTGCAAGGCAAATATGTCTGTTCTTCCGTTTAAAATCAAGCACTCTATGAGTCAATATAAATTTCAGAAAGTCATCAAAGCTTGTCCTGCCGTAACTTTCGGAAAGCGGTTGAGCTGGAGGACAGGAAAAAGCCGAATCAAAAAATGACCCGGCTTTTCTGTTTTGTACTCTGTAATATTTTTTATTTCTTTTTGGAAATCAGCGATAAAGTCGTTACTGAGTTTGCAGGTATTTTTAACGAAGCCTTTCCGTTATAACTGCCGATAAGTGCACAATTTTCTTTCGCACTCGACCGGTAAATCTCTCCTTTGCCGATCTTAAAATCTTTAATGGATAATTTGAAGGGAATATTCGTACTGTCGGTAGTATTTATAATAACTGCTGTTAATTTTTTATTATCCGGACTTGCATATGCGGAAATTCTGATGCCGGTGTTATCGGTCGAAGCTTCCACGCGCTGCCAACCAGCATCTATAAACGCTGAATACTGCTTGAAAGTATAAAATGTCGGCTTGATCGTGTATGAGGCTGAGTCGTCCATACTTACCAGAGCAGTTCCCGGGCCCCAGAATAAGTCCCAGTATAAATAAGATGCTGCGTTCGTAATAGTTAGAGAATTATGCATTACAAGTGCTGTGTTGATTGCATCTGCCCAGGTTCCGGGCTCGTCTTCGAACTCCGTCTGGAATACGGGCTTCTTTGCATGCTGCATTACAAAATTGTTAAAGCTGTTCATACTCGGAATAAACCTGTCTGGAGCAGATCCACATCCGCTGCAATCATAGAGATGCGTTGCATATCCGTAAAAATGAGATTTGCCTTCCAAATATTGAATATACCTTTTAGCATTGCCTAAACTGGATGTTTCCGGAGCAAGCATTTTAGGCATATTTGCACCCATCTCCGAATTTAATTTTTCCCAGACTGTTTCGAAAGCTATGTCATAAGCGGCGATGTTTGTGTCGACGGTTTCTGAGGCAGCGAATATGCATGAATTATACGGAGCTTCGTAATCGGGTTCGTTCTGTATGTTAATATAATCCACCTTAACGTCCGCTTGTGAACATGCGGCTATACTGCTGCACCACCACTGTGCAAATTCGTCATATATAAATTTTCCATTTTTCTTTTTTAGAGTTCCGCCGATTATTTTCGCGTTGTTTTTCATATAAGGTGGAGGTGACCAGGATGATATCATAATTCTCAGATCGCGCTTCAAAGCGGACTCGCCGCATTTTGCTATTTCTAACGATTCATAAAATGCACTCGAATCGATATCGTAATAGTTGCCTATGCGGAAAATATCCAGGCCGAGTTCTTTGAAAAGAAGACTGTATAACTCGTCTTTCTTCTGGTGGTATACAAGGTCTCTGGTGTACCACGCACCCGAGGCACCGAAGCCTTCAATTATTTGATGCCGCGTGCTGATGTCAATCAGGCCTTTTCCTTTTGGATTGGCAGGAATTACCTTCGGAGCATCGACTTCGGGCCCGAATACACTTGCATCGTCAACGAAAAAATTTACACCCGGTGCCGGGCCTTCAAAGTACACGTCCAGTACCGCCAAAGAACCGATTATTTTTAAAGTGAATTCACCTGAGAGTTTGATCCATGCACTGTCTGTAACAACACCTCGTGCTACACCGATGTATTGCGTGCCGCCGTCATCTTGCTGTTCGACGGATATGGCGATCGTATCGCACTTTGCATTATCAAGCCGCACCCAGCCGGATATCTTATATACCTTTCCTTCAATCAATTTCCCGAAGATAGACTGCTTCACTCCCTGCCAGTTCATCAATCTGTTTATGACTTTTATCGCACCGGTACCGCTGTGAACAGGCGATGGAACGGGCTCGATTGCACAAGTCCGTTCAAACCAGTTGGTTTTTCCTCTTTCAAAACCGGGATTGGACAGGACGTTATTATCGCCATAAGCGCATGCAACAAGTATAACAAATAGAACTAACAAAGCTCCGCTAAGTTTTATAAAAGACATACTGATTCTCCTTTACTCAGATGTAATTAGAAAAACATTCCGATGCATTTTTCAGAAGATGAAAAATAACAAATAATCAATTGATCTGCAATTTAGCAGTGTCTTCGTTTGCGGAAGCCTGGAATTACTTAGTCATCATCGTTTGGTAAGAATCCCAATTAAAACGGACAAGAAACAAACCCCACCTCACTCCTCCCCTTTATCAAAGGGGAGGATGAAGGAGGGGTTTATATTTTACATAGTCAATGTGTTGGAATAATATGAGTTACTACCCGTTTGTTACTTCACATTCCTGCTGTGCTACGGTGTACTAATCGGTCTCTTGCTGAATTTCTGAAAGTACTGTAGACACGTATCCCGCCATATTGCAGCATCGGTCTTTTGTATTTCCAATCTTGCCTGAACATGCGAGTAGATTTCAGGATCAACCGATGATTTGAGAGACGACCATTGAGCAGTCATCTCATCCACGTACTTTGTTCCCAAATAATATTTTGTACATAACTCTTCCCAAAGGATTTTACTGGATTTCTCCGAATGAGTCCTTTCGGACATTTTATAATCCCATGGGATATGATGAAACCAGAGCAGATATTTTTCCGGACAGGTTTTGACATCATCGAATGTCTCGCGCAGAGGCGGAAAATACTGGCTTGTTGCATTGCTTCCGGTCGAACTGCGGTTGTAACCGAGTCCGATACTATCTGCACGATGATAATAGGTTGATCTCCAGTCTTCTCTTCCCTCACCATGACTTGGCTCGGGTCCATAATGAAAACCTTCCTGCATAATATGATGCAGTCCTAACGGCGTCATATAATTAATGCAAGCTTCCCACGAACCCATCATCATTGAGCGGATTGTTTTTAAAACATCATGATCTTTTGTCAACGACATCATTATCCATTCATTAGCAATTTGCTCAGCCGTAAGCGAATGATCCCATGCAAGCCGCCCGTACGTATACCAGTTTGCCTGTGCGAAGAAATGTCCGCACCAGTTACGATCGTCTCCTATATTTGTTACGCCTGCAATGCCGGTCATTTTATAATGCTCCAGCGATCCGTCTATTATAGAGGCGAGTGTTGAACTCGGCCCTTTTGCATAAGTATCGAACTGTAAATATTCTTTCCACATCGGTGCAAGATACACAAGATGTTTGGAATGGCCGAGATATTCTTGAGTCAATTGAATCTCGAGCATCAAAGGAGTTTTGGGCATAGCGCCGAAAAGCGGCTGCACCGGTTCGCGCGGTTGAAAATCGATAGGGCCGTTTTTTGCCTGAACAAAGATATTGGGCAGAAATTTTCCGTCAAGAGGGACGAATTCTTTATAGGAGCGTTTCGACCGGTCGGGATCCACATCGGCATTATATACAAACGCCCGCCACATTACGATTCCGTTGTACGGCTGAAGTGCTTCGGCAAGCATGTTAGCGCCATCGGCATGTGTTTTGTTATAATCCTGCGGGCCGGGCATTCCTTCGGAATTTGCTTTCACTAAAAATCCGCCGAAGTCCGGAATGTATTTATAAATTTCTTTTACTTTATTTTTCCACCAGAGCCGCACTGCCGGAACGGACGGATCGGAGGTCTCGAGATTTCCTATTCCGCCTTTACGGTTCTGTTCAAATGCGAACTGAGCGGAGATAGGCGAAGAGAAATTTGCGGAAAGGAAAACGCGAATTCCGTACGGGCGGAATATATCCGCTAACTTTGCAACTTTCTTGAGATATTCCGGTCTTAGTATATTTGGATTTGCATTCACATTGTTCAAAACCGTTCCGTTGATTCCGATGGAAGCATTTGCACGGGCATAATCGTAGTATCTTTTATCGATTTTTTTAGGCAGGTCATTCCACTTCCATAAAGATTTTCCGGCATAACCGCGTTCGACGGTGCTGTCCAGATTATCCCAGTGATTTAATAGCCGGTATTGTATCTTCGGCTGCGATACGATATTGATGTTCTCAATTTGTTGTTGAGTTTGTATGAGACGCAGGAAGTGAAATGTACCGTAGAGAAGTCCGATATCTTTCCGGGCTGCTATTATAATGCATGTCTTGCCTTTAATAGTTGTTGATTTTATAAAATAGCCGTCCCGGCCTAATTGATTTAGACGTTTTGAAAATCTCATTCTTTTAATGGACGCAGAACTTCGTGGTGTGCCGATAAGAAGTGTACCGGATTTAATTTTCTTTTCGAAGGGAAGAGGTTTCCCGAGTAATTGCGGAAGGCTTCTTTTCAATTCATCTTTTATAATACGGCAGGTTTTGGAATCGCCCGTAACGGCGACAGAGGAAATCATCTGTCGGTACTTTTCTAAGAGTGTCCGGTCTTCAATTTTTTTATATTTCAACCAGAGGTTATATCCGTCATCGGCGAATGCTGTGCAATTGATGAATATTATGAAAATGATGATAAAAACGAGGAAATGCTTTGATTTGAGTCTCATAGGGAATCACTATAATAATAGGGAAAAACCGTGGATGATTTATTTGTTATTGTAAGAAGATAAAGGGACAAAAATGAAGATGCAATGTGTGGAATTCAGAAAAATGCTTGAATATAAATCTTTCCATAAGGTATGGTATTTCTATATACCGCAATAGAGCAGGGCTTTTAATAATCGCGGACTGGATATTATACTTGTTGCCTGAGTGACCTTTTTTTTGACAGTTCTGAAAAAAATTATTTTTTCTTTCTCCCTATTTCCACTACAGAGAAAAAAGCCGGTTTGGGCTTATAGTTTCTGTCGAAGAGCAGGGGATAATTGGTTCTTCCTCTGATAGGCCAGTGATTTAGCCATGAGGCGCCGTCGCTCACTCCCCAGAGAGTAAGCCTGGAAATTTTTCCCGGTTTATCGAGCAGCATTGAAAATAATTCCGCATAGCGATCGGCAAGCTGCTTCTGTCTCTCCTCAGGTAATCCTTCTGTATATGGATTCAACTCCTTTTTCATTTTTGCTCTCATGCCGATATCGGCCCCTCTGTATTCAAATGCACTTGGTAAAATATCTACATCCATCTCGGTGATCATGATTTTTACACCGAGTGCAGAAATTGAATCCACAAATGCATTAAATTCACTGCGCACAGGATAATCGAGTCCGCAGTGCCATTGAATACCGACACCGTCGATTCTCAAACCTTTTGACTGTAGCTTTCTGACAAGCCGAACAGTCCCGTCCCGTTTTGCTGGTCTGTCTATAAGGAAATCGTTATAATATAATTCTGCATCCGGATCGGCTTCATGTGCGAACTCAAAAGCTTTTTCTATAAAATCTTCTCCGATAGTTTCGACCCATTTTGTCTTATTGATATTTCCACTATCATCGAGAGCTTCATTGACGACATCCCATCCTTTTACCTTTCCTTTATAACGGCCGACTACCGTAAATATATGTTCTTTCAAATGCTCCAGCATCGATTGTCTGTTTAAAGGTTTTCCGGAGCTGTCTGTAAATAATCCTCTAGGAGTTTGCCAGTGCCAAACGAGAGTATGTCCCACTATGAACATTTTGTGCTTAATACCATAATCGACGAACCTATCTGCCGCCTCAAAAGTGTATTTTCCCGGTTCAGGATGGATCAACTGCCACTTCATGACATTTTCGGCAGTTATTGTGTTGAAATGTTTTTGGACCAAGTTCAAAGCTTGTTGATCTTTGCCGGAGACTATATTGTCGTTTAAAGCGGCTCCTATCAGGAAGTCATTTTTGAATACTTCTTTCAGTGCCGGCTGATTTTGTCCATTTAATTGATTGCCTGCTCCTATCAGAAATATATAAAGGCATAATAAGAATATTCTTGAGGTTTTAATTTTAGTCTCCTTTATTTTTTCTTAAAGATACAGAAAGAGGTTCGAAATAACAAAGGGCTCTTTCTGATCAAAGGAGTTGCAATCAAGTAAAGGGTTTGGTAGAATTGATGTACATGATCTTCAGCAATTCGCGCCAATTAAAGAGGGTGTATAGCGAAATTTTTTTATTTATGATGTTTATTGAATTGCTAACGTGGATTTTGTAAATTTATTTGGATTCTAATTGCGCCAGACATTAATCGTTGTTTTAATATTGCAAAAAATGGGGATACCACAGATGTAATGTATTAAGCTTCTATTTATGGTGATATATCAGTGTTGCGTTCCGGGAGAAAAAATGAGCCTTTTCAAAAATGTATTTCGTATAGAATCAACGCGTTTAAAACATTACGATTATTCTCAACCTGGTGAGTATTTTATAACAATCTGTATCCAAAATCATGAATGTTTATTTGGTCACGTACACAAGGAAGAAATGAGGTTGTCGCCCATTGGGGAGATAGCTCGAAAATGTTGGGAGGAGTTCCCGTACCATTTCAACAACATAGAGTTAGATGAATATATCATAATGCCGAATCATATTCATGGAATAATTATAATAAATGAATCACAATGTAGAGACGTTCAATTGAACGTCTCTACACGTATATCCCCAAAAAGGGGATCATTATCCGTTGTTATCCGCACATACAAGGCAGCGGTGACAACGATATGTCGGCGAAATAATTCGTTTGAATTTTGTTGGCAGCCCCGATTCTATGAACACATTATCCGCAATGAAAAGGAATTAAATAACATCCGCGATTATGTAATTAACAATCCTGTAAAGTGGTCATTTGATGAGGATAATCCTGATTCGATTTTAGGTAGGTAGGAAATAAACCCTTAATAGTTTCGAAAATTTGGTGTCTTTTGCTGCTCCGAAGGAGTCCCTTTGTGACAAATTCTTTATCTAAGATACTGAAAGTGCCTCCAAATAGCAAAAGACTTTCCTTAATTACAGTAGTTGAATACAAGCAAAGGGTTTGGTAGATTAAGGGGATTAATAACCTATTATTATAAAAAAAAGGTAACTGCTCAGCGAAAAATATCACAGTTAAGACTTGTACTTTAAGAAAACAC
>CAZYAM010000106.1:0-9991 GCA_964645575.1 uncultured Ignavibacteriaceae bacterium | reverse complement strand
TTTTTCTACCATTTTATCCGCAACAACAATTTCCAGTTTTATTTTCGGCAAGAAGTCTACTAAATATTCAGCTCCGCGGTAGACTTCTGTATGCCCCTTTTGCCTGCCAAATCCTCGTACTTCAGACAAAGTCATTCCTCGGAATCCGGCACCAAGCAGTGCCTCCCTGATTTCATCCATTGCGTGCGGACGGACGATTGCTTCGATTTTTTTCATTTATTTCTCTACGCTAATCAATTATATTTATTTAAGTATATTAAATAATATACTTAACATATTAAGGTAATATAAACATATTTGCTAAATAGTCAAGGCACTATTCAATATACTATTTATTTTATTTTAGTTGAAAACGATTCCACTCATTTTCAATGAAAAAAGATAAAAAATTGCGGTTAAAAAGATTCAATTTATTGATTGAGAAGCTGGCGAGAATAGACTGATGCATTCTTTTATGATAAAATAAACACCTATACCTATGCCGGTGCAGCAAAAGAAAAGGCCGAATGCATTAACGATAAAGGCGATATCGCCGGCATATTCCATCATTCCTGCGTGATTCAATATCCATCGCCAGTCATGTATTGCGCCGCGCGAGATTAACTGCAGGCGCTGATAAGGGGCATCGCCGATATAAACGGAGACATTTACCGTACTTTGACCCGTCCAATACAAGGTGAAGGGAATTGATTCCGGATTTGATCGGCCGAAAACAATAACAGCTGAGACTGGAATGATCACCTGAAATAAGGAGCCGCCAAGAAATTCCATGAATTTTCCCAAAATACTAAATATGAGGTGTCCCGTTTCATGGATGAAAAGATCTACCGTGTCAATAATCCAGATAACGAAGGATACTTGACTACGGGTGTTATTTTCCTGGTAACTTGTTGCGAGAGAATATGTGAGGTAACAAATGAAAAGAACAAAAAAACAGTATGTAATGATACGAAAGATATTCATATATAATATTACCGTGTATATTCAGTCTTTTAATATGCAGTAAATATAAAAAACCCGGTATTTTTTTGTGAATACCGGGAAATAAAAATGTTTAAATCGGCCAGCTGCGCTCAATGCAGCTTATCATTCATCCTTAATTTTTTCCAATAATTCTACTGCTTCTTTTCTAAATGTGTCGTCATCTTCATCTTCATCAGGCAGGGTGGCAATCTTAGTTAAGTGTTCACGTGCTTTTTCATATTCATCCATATCGATATATGCGCGGGCACAATCGAGCCGGTACATAATAAAGTTAGGACGGAGTTCGATTGATTTTTCGTAATTTTTTACTGCATCATCCATATTTGCCCAGCCGAGTCCGAGGGGCCACCTGATAATTCTCGGTTTTTCGCATACTTTTGCATTTGTCCGTCCAAGGACATAATATGCTGTCGGTTCTGTCGGATCCAGCGAAATTGCTTTTTCACAATCAGCTTTTGTCTGTTCCACGAGGTCAATAGATTCCCAAATGCCGCGGAAAAGGGCAATACGCCCGTTTGCTATTGCTTCGCGTGTATATCCCATTGCTCCGTCCGGATTGGCAGCAATAGCTTTCTTGGCATATTCCAATGATTTTTCGTAATACTCTAACTGTTTTTGTTTCTCTTCGTCGGTATTATTTGCAAGATGTTCGCCAATATCGACATACGTACGGCTCAGCCGCCAGAGGATCTCATAATTATCCGGTGATAGAGAAAGCGCTGCGTTATATTTTTCAAGAGCTTTTTTATTATCGAAAATTTTTTCTGCGAATTCATTTCCCTGTGCAATAAGTTGAGAGACTTGAGCGGAATCTTCTGCAGCCGATGCTGCAACCGCGTTTGTACCCGGAATAATGAATTCGAACGCAGCAATCAACAAAATAAAAGTCGATATCTGTTTCAAGGCAATATCCTCCATGGTAGATTAATAAAAATGAGCGACTTGTTAAGATATGTAAGAATGAATTTGATGTTGTTATGAATTACGTGCCTGCATCTGTTTGATTTCATCACGTATCTGTGCAGCTTTTTCATAATTTTCTCTGGCTATTGCTTCGGCCAGCTGCTGCTCTAACTGCTGAAGTTTGGATAGCGGAGTTTTCGATGTTTCTGTTTGTTCGGATTTTGCAGCCGGAGAGATATCTTTTTCTCCTTCTTCGCCTTCGGAAAGGAAAGAGGCTTCGGCCATTACTTTCTCGGCGACATAAATAGGTGCACCGTAACGGACGGCTAATGCAATTGCATCACTGGGACGTGAGTCGATTTCCTGTGCGTCAAGATTCAAACGGGCAAAGAAAGTGCCTTCTCGAAGTTCGTTAATACAGATATCGACAAGCTCTCCGCCAAGCAAATCGATGAGGTTTTTCATCAAATCGTGAGTAAGTGGACGCGGAGGTTTAATCCCTTCCATCTCCAAAGCGATAGACTGCGCTTCGAAAGCACCAATAATGATCGGCAAACGGCGTGATCCGTGTATTTCTTTTAATATCAGTGCGTATGCACCGCCGCTGGATTGGCTGCTGGATAATCCCAATATGTCTACTTGAATTTTGTCTTCAGAGGACATATTATTTCCCCGTTATTTTTTTTATTTCCTGCGTCAGTGCAGGAATAATCTCGAATGCGTCCGCAATAATGCCGTAATCGGCTGTCTGGAATATAGGCGCATTCTTGTCTTTATTTATAGCTACAATATACTTTGAGGAGGACATACCTGCAACATGTTGAATTGCTCCTGAAATAGCAATAGCTACGTACAGTGTCGGTGAGACGGTTTTTCCTGTTTGTCCGACCTGTTCACTGTGCGGGCGCCATCCGGCATCGACCACTGCACGCGATGCGCCGACTGCCCCGCCGATAGCACTTGCAAGGTCTTCGATCATTTTGAAATTTTCAGCAGCTTTTAAGCCGCGTCCGCCGGAAACAACAATATCAGCTTCAGCAACATCTAACTTGCCGGATGCCTGTGTAGTTTCGACTGCAAAAGATGTAAAGTCGGATTCTGCCAGCGGAATATCCACAACCTCAACGCTTCCTGCGTCACCGCTGCCTGTTCCTGCTGTAAAAACATTCGGGCGAATGGTAAATACCTTAACAGCAGAGTTAATCTTTATATCCGTCAATGCTTTACCGCCGTAGACCGGCCTGGTAGCAATAATGTTTTCACCTTCAACCTTCAGTGCTATGCACTCTGATCCGATTCCAGCATCGAGCTTTACGGCTACTCTTGGCGCACAGTCCTTTCCCATTGACGTTGCGGATAGAAGAACCACAGATGATTGTTCTTTCTTTACCACTTCTGCAATAACTTTTGAGTAAGCTGTTGAAGAATATTTCTCCAACTTTAAATTTTGGACTGCAAGAATCCTCTGCGCTCCATATCCGCCGAGTTCACCGGCCATAGACTGTACCTGACTGCCGATAATAAGAACAACGGCCTCACCGCCTGTTTGATCCGCGATAGTTCGAGCTGTACGTACAACTTCATATGCCGACTTTTTGAATTTATTGTCTCGTTGTTCTGCGACTGCCAGTATTTTCATATTCAATAAATGTTAAAATGTTGATGGAAAAAGTGTTTTTCAAAATTTCTAATCATCTAATCACAAAATTACTAAATCATTAAATCGGTGTTTACTATATCACTTTTGCTTCTTCATGTAGCAACCGAACAAGCTCTGGTACTGCGCTTAAATCAGTTCCAACGATCTTACCGGCGTTCTTTGAAGGCGGTTTGCGCAATGCAATGATTTCAACTTTCGGTTGTGCAGCTGCCGGAATTATTTCTTCAATCGGTTTGCTCTTTGCCGCCATGATTCCTTTGAGTGAAGGGTAACGCGGCTCATTCAATCCTTTTTGTGCTGTGAACACAGCCGGAAGCGAAGTTTGAACTTTTTCTTTGCCGCCTTCGATTTCACGCTCAACAACGGCAGAGCCGTTTGATATTTCCAGTTTTACGGCAACGGATACAGAAGGCAATCCTAACATCTCGGCGACCATTGTTCCGACTACAGCGCTGTCTGAATCAACAGACTGCTTGCCGAAGAAAATGACATCAGGCGATATTTCTTTCAAATAATCGGCGAGAGCCTGTGCAACGGAAGACGAGTCCCGGGGAGAATCGTCTTTTAAAAGCACGGCTTTATCGGCTCCCATTGCCAGCGCTTTGCGCAATGTCTCCTTATTCGCATCGCAGCCGAGCGAGACAGCGACCACTTCGCCGCCGTTCTTTTCCTTGAGGCGCAGACATTCTTCAACGGCATACTCATCGTAAGGATTGAGAACGAAAGTGACGCTTGTCTTGTCGATATTTATACCGTCGACAGCAATGTTGATTTTTGCCGCGGTGTCCGGTACGTGATTGATACAAACTGCAAGTTTCATATTTGTTGTTCGCAATTAATAACTGATGATGGGTTATTTTGTTATATGCACATTCTTTTGCTGACGACTGACCACTGAAAGCTGATTACTTGTTAATAAAGTATGAAAGTTTTTAGAAACGAACAAGCCCATATGTATAAAACAAGTTGTATTCTTAAACAATGACATGAAGAACATTGGTTCCACATTTCCGATGCTGTACAATCAAGTTGCGTTTAATTGATCTCTAGAGTAATTTGTTTGCAGTTGTTTCACTTGTGAGGTTATTGATGATATGATGAGGAGTAAAGTAGATGTATTTAGTGAGATCATTGAAAACCATTTTGAAGTCTACGAGGCACATGATCAGTAATCAGGCATTCCCTCATCTTGAAGACTTGAATTATAAATTAGTTCTTCCACCTGAAAATCATAAGATTAAAGCATGGAACAAACTGAAGGAATGCGAGCGACGCTTAATAATTTATCGATGGGCAGAGAGTCTTAACGATCCACGAAATGCTGACCGTCAAATTACTCTCGATGATGCCGTTAGCGCCTTTCTTTATACATTCGAGGCAACACTTCGGTTTTTAAAGGATCAACTTTTTAAACCACCAGCTGTTCCGCATTTCGAAGTCTGGCTTCTAACGCAAACGCAATATGATACAATCATTAAAGGACTCAGAACACTTCGTCACTTTGAGGCACACGTTGAATTACACGCAACTGGAAGGAATATTAAAGTACCTATAAGAGGAGGTGACAATTCTGTAAGTGTGACATGGCATCTTCCACAGTTGAGTACAGCAGATTTGAAAAAGCTTCATAAATCTCCGCTTAAAGACTCAGAGCTTAAAGTTTGGAATCGGCTTGTTGCAGATACGAGCGTCGATACAGTGTTTGAATCCGGGATAATTCATCTCGGTAAAATTCTAAATCTTGCTGAAACTGTCGTATAAACTCAACAGTTTGGAATGCTAATCGTTTATTTGAAAAGGTATTAGGTTACGCCGATGATATATGGAGCCCACTTACCCAAGATAGGATAAGTGAAGTGGACTCCATATGATGACCGGCTAATGAAATTCTGCCTGATTCTTTCTTTATGATTATTCGAAATGTATTTGTATTGCAGATGAATGGAAAACATGGTACCATATTCCGAAGTGATTCTCCCCCGTTGTATTGTTCTACAACGCTCGTAGAACTTAGGTGATCTCGTCAGATCGGTCTAAGCCAGAGAATCAGATAGGCACTTATATTCTACTTTATTTAGGAGTTACTAGGACATTCGAGTGTAAAGACAGTTGAAATTTGTACACCTGTATCAAACAATATATTGGATAGATTCCGGGTCCATTGGAATCGACACTTTAAGATGACAATTCAAGAAACAATAGATGAAATTGAAAAGATTTATAAATTATCTAATCTGAAGTATGAGAGGATGCTTTCATATTTTGTTAATTTATCAAGACTTAGTTATCAAACTGTTCCAATGAAACAAGGGACTCACCTAGTTAGGGTAAGATATAGTGATAAAATGGAATCACTTATTGATTTGACTGAAATTTCTTATCCTAAAAAGTGTTTTGTAAAAGGATTTTCAAGATTAAATCGACCTTATCAAAATCTTTTTTATGCGAGTGAAACAATAAAGGCATGTTGTGCTGAAATGGTAGCTCTTTGGTTCGACGAGTTTAAAACAGGTGATACAATTAAAGTAACATTTGGTGAGTGGATTTTAAAAGATGATTTAAAATTGCTTATTATTCCAGATACAAACAATGAAAGTGAGTTCAATAAAAAAGTTATCGAAAAAATGCGTTCGGCTGAAATGCCTTTCTGGGATTATATATCCGAGAAATTTAAAACAACGACATAAAAAGACCATGATATTTATGAATTTACCTCGGCTTTTGCAAATGCCTTGTGGCTAAATGCAAAGCCACAAGACGAAAAGCTTCAGGGTTTTATTTATAGTAGTGTTCAATCGAAACAAAATGTTAATGTTGCATTGACTACTAATGTAATTGATTCAGAAATATTGATCCCTTTAAATTCTTTAGAAGTCACCTTTAAGAGAGATGGTGTAGATAAAAATAATATGCCAGCGTATAAACAAATTGGAAATTGGAAAAGGGGATCAATAAATTTTGATAAACATCAAATCGAATGGATTGAACAAGAAGCTGATATCCATGCTTGACCGTCATGTAAACCTGGTTTTTTCTTGCTTCTTACAATTCGATCAGTGAAGCGACAAATATTCAATATCACTATTTTGGGGATATTCTATGAAACTCACACGACAGATTGTCGTTGGGATGAAAAAAACAACTATTATAACTAAGCTCAATTATTTCCTGCCATTCTTGTTTCTTGTCTTTATTATCTCATGTAAAGAGAATTCAACGCAGCCGACTGACTCTGAGAAGACTACAGGACTCGTTCAAGTTATAGGCGGCACATTTATGATGGGAAGCAATGATGTAAAAGATTATAACGCAAGTCCACCACATTCAGTTACACTCGGTTCATTTTCTATCGATAAATACGAGATAACATATGATAAGTGGACAGAAGTTTACAATTGGGCTTTTACACATGGTTACACAGATTTGCCTACAGGTCAAAATGGTTACAATCCAAGTGGCGCAAATAATCCTGTTACAAAGGTCAATTGGTATGACGTATTGAAATGGTGTAACGCGCGTTCTGAGAAAGATGGGTTGATGCCAGTGTACTATACAGATAATACTCAAGCAAATGTTTACCGCACCGGCCAATCAAAGGCAGTAAAATGGATAGCCAACGGTTACCGCTTACCGACAGAAGCTGAGTGGGAGTTTGCGGCGCGAGGTGGGAATCAGACGCATGGTTATGCATATAGCGGCAGTAATACGATAGACAATGTAGCATGGTATTTTTCAAATTCAGATACCTCTACACACACAGTCGGCACAAAAACAGCAAATGAACTTGGTATTTACGATATGAGTGGAAATGTATGGGAATGGTGTTGGGATTGGTATGGTACGTATTCAAGTAGTACACAGACAGATCCGAGGGGTCCAACGAGCGGCTCCTCCCGTGTGCGGCGAGGTGGTGGTTCGATCATCGATTACGGTGCTGTTGATATTTGTCGCATTATCGGGCGTGGTGGTTCTGGTTCTAGCAACCGTTCTAGCGAACAAGGCTTTCGTTGTGTCAAGAATTGACGTCGATAGATGGAGTCCATCTGCCTGATGGTTCGAATGGAGAGATGGACTCCATCTCTCTAAGCTGAGACAATATGGAAATATATCCTCAACAATATTATCACATTTACAATCGCTCGAACAATACGGAGATTTTATTTAAGTCTGAAGAAAATTATGATTTCTTTCTTGACAAATATAAGAAATATATCTCTGGTAAGGTTGAAACATTGGCTTATTGTCTGATGCCTACACATTTTCACTTTTTGGTTTTCATAAAGTCATCCGAGACGGCAATCATTAAGAATAACTTTGGAATACTATTAAGCTCATACACAAAAGCTATTAACAACCGATATAAAAGACATGGTAGTCTTTTCCAGCTCCATACGAAAGCAAAACTCATTGATTTGGATAACTATCTTATGACATTAGCGGCATATATTCATCAAAATCCGATACGAGCAGGATTAACTAACAAGTTGGAAGATTGGAAATATACAAGCTATCGAGATTATATCGGTTTGGAGAAAAATGGTATAATAAACAAAGAAGCTCTGCTAAAACAATGCTGCACAATTGAAGAATTCAGGCAATATTCAGAACAATTGCTTCTAACTGTGGATTTAAAATATTGGATATCTTGACAGATGGAGCCCACTTTACTTAGCTTATCTTGGGTGAGTGGACTCCATCTAAAAAAAAGCTTGACACTAAGGTAAAGTTTTTGTAATCTTTATCAGAGTAAAGTATGAAAAAGCCGAGTGTAAAAGAAATCGACGATCTCTATACAGCCATTCTCAGATTGGAATCTCTGGATGAATGCCATCGCTTTTTCCGCGATTTATTAACGGAATACGAGATCAAAGAATTTGTCAAACGCTGGAAAGCTGCGCGTATGCTGGCAGATGGTATCCCGTACACGCATATTGAAGACGAAACAGGACTCAGCACCCGCACTATCGCCCGCGTAGGCCGCTGGCTGAAAAAAGGCAGGGGCGGATATGCAATGATGCTAAAGCGAACAAAAAAATAATTTTTTTTAACATTACACTTTATTGGAATAAAGTATGCTGGCAACTAACGGAAGAATGAAAATAGCAATTCAGCGGAACGGACGCCTTACAGAGGATTCAGTAGGATTGCTCCGTGCATGCGGACTGAGCTTTGAATTTCAAAAGCAAAGCCTCTATTCGCCATGCAGCAATTTTGATCTGGATGTACTGGCAATCAGAGATGACGATATCCCCGAATATGTACAGGATGGTGTCGCAGATCTTGGTATTATCGGGGAAAATATTCTGCAGGAAAGGAAAGCAAAAGTACACACACTCGCTCTGCTTGGATTCGGCGGGTGCAAACTTATGATCAGTGTTCCGCAAAGATCTTCTATACGTAAAATAGCCGATCTGAATGGATTGCGTATTGGTACAACGTATCCGGTAATTTTAAAATCTTTTCTCAATTCAAACAGGATAAAAGCGGAAATTATAAAACTGAGCGGTTCGGTTGAATTGGCGCCCAGTCTCAACGTTGCGGATGTTATCTGCGATATTGTTTCAACCGGGACGACAGCAAAGATGAACGGCTTGCGCACGTTATGCTCTGTGCTGGAATCGCAAGCTGTGTTGGTTGCAAATCCTGCAGTTATGCGCGATAAAAGGAAACGTACATTGATTGACCGGCTGATGATTCGCGTGCGCGGCTCTCAAGAAGCAAGCGGCAAGCGCTACCTAATGATGAATGCACCATCCAATTCTGTTCAGAAATTAAAGCGGTTAATTCCAAGCTTAAAAAGTCCGACCGTAGTACCGCTTGCACAAACGGGCATGGTTGCTATCCACACAGTTGTCGCGGAAGATGTGTTCTGGGATGTTATGGAAAAACTTAAACAGGCAGGTGCCAGCGATATTATTGTCGTACCTATTGAAACAATCATACGATGAAAATTATTAACGAAAATAAATTAACAAAAGAAGACCGTCGCGCTCTTATTCAGCGAAGAAGCCGATTTCAGAGTGAAACAGATGCGGTTGTAAAAAAGCTTTGTCTTGATATCAAAAAGCGTGGTGATGATGCGGTGTATGATTACAGTAAAAAGTTTGACAAAGCAGATGTAAAAGCACTTCGCGTTTCGGCAGAAGAATGTGAAGCCGCTAAACGGTCTATTTCTCCGGAATTCCTGAGTGCGATAACGGTCGCAGCGAAGAATATCCGTACATTCCATGAATCTCAACAATTCAAAAAGCAGGAAATCAAAATCATGGAAGGAGTTACATGCTGGCGTGAGGCGCGCTGTATCGAGCGGGTCGGTTTATATATTCCGGCAGGTTCAGCGCCGCTGCCGTCAACGGTATTAATGCTCGGTATTCCTGCAAAACTTTCGAATTGTAAACGAATTGTCCTATGTTCACCACCGAAAGCGAATAACTCTATCGATCC
>CAZYAM010000105.1:0-10136 GCA_964645575.1 uncultured Ignavibacteriaceae bacterium | reverse complement strand
ATACAACCTATAAATCCGAAAAAAACAAAGAACGCAGGTATTTTATTCCACCAATATTCATAATGAGGCATTAACAATTCAATAATTATTGATGCGGAAGCAAGAATAAACAAAATAAACCAATATTTACGTTTCATTTTATTGTCACTCCTATTACGCTGTGACTTATAGTTGTTGCCATATCGAAAAGATGCAACAATAAATTAGGAAAAAGCCCGAGTACAAACGAAAAAACCGCTGTTATTACCAATGGTATTAATAAAAGAGGCGAAGCTTCTTTATAGTGATTATGCTTTGGAGAAACAGAGAAGAAAGAACGATAAATAATCGGAAAGAAATATCCCGCATTTAATAATCCGCTCACAAGAAGTACAATCAAGACCAGCGGTTTGGAGGCTTCCAAGGCTCCTAATCCCAGGTACCATTTGCTTATAAATCCATTCAACGGTGGAATTCCAATAAGGCCAAATGCTCCCAACGTAAACGCAGTCATCGTAATCGGCATCGCCCTGCCGATTCCCGACATGTCACTGATATTCTCTTGATGAGCAGTGATATAAATTGCGCCGGCGCAGAAGAACAGAGTTATCTTCAGAAATGCATGATTCGCCAGATGTAATAATCCCCCTGTAAACGAGGCCGGCGACAGCAATGCTGCACCGAGTACGATATACGATAGTTGTGAAATCGTTGAATATGCCAGCAGGCGTTTTAGATTATTCTGAGCAAATGCAATCAACGAAGCCGTAATTATAGTTACGCACGCTATAATAGTCAGCAGCTGATCCATACCGGTTTGATGCATAAAGTACGGGCCAAAAATAAATCCCACAATTCGTACAATTCCAAAGACACCGGATTTCACAACGGCAACGGCATGAAGAAGAGCGCTTACAGGTGTAGGTGCCACCATAGCAGTCGGCAGCCAACTGTGTAAAGGGATAATCGCTGCTTTAACACCGACCCCGCAGATAAATAGAATAAAAAGGATTTTATCAATATTTGTTAAAGTGATCGAACTATCAAAGATACCGCCGGGAGAAAATTCAATATTTCCCGTCCGCGAATACAGCCAACCGATGGCTGCCAGCAATATTACTCCGGCGCTCAGCGTGAAAGTCAAATACTTTCTGCCGGCAGAAATAGCTTCCGGAGTTTCTTTATGAATTACAAGCGGATACGTAGCGATAGTAAGCATTTCATAAAAGACAAAAAAAGTCAATAAGTTGGCTGCAAAAGCAATACCTATGGTCGCAGACAGGCATACGGCGAAACACGTAAAATACCGTGTTTGTTTTTTTTCATTTAATCCTCTTACGTAACCGATTGAATAAATCGAAGTCAAAATCCATAAACCGGAAGCTATTAGTGCAAAGAACACGCCAAAGGCATCGGCTTTCAAGCTGAAGCAAATACCGGGTGAAAGCTCCATTATAACAATTACCGCAGACTTACCTAGCAGAACATTTGGTACAAGCGAAAAGACCAGTAGGAATTTAGCAGCCGCAGCAAGAATCGTCCAGGTCTCGCGTAAATTAGGATAACGAGTGCTGAGCAGTATCAACGGCACAGCAGCCAAAGAAGCAAGAACTGCATACAAAGGAATAAAAGACGCATATGTTTCAATTACATTCATTTCAAAAATAACTGTTTAAGTATTAGGGATTACTCAATATCATCGGTTTAATAACCCAATCGATGATCGCAACGTTAAATAAACCGAATAGCAATATCAATCCTGCAAAAACCAGAGTAGGAATAAGCATTGACGCAGGCACTTCGTCCCGTTCTGCAACCTTCATTTCAGTATTATCTTCTTTTGGATGCACGTGAAGATACATTTTTTCAAGCACACGGAAAAAATAAACCGCATTCAGCAAACTGCTTATAAGTATCACGGCAATAAAGAACCATCGGGATCCTTCTATACCGGCGAGTACCAGATACCACTTACTGAAAAAACCTGCCGTTGGAGGAACACCGATCATTGAAAGTGCCGCTATTGTAAATGCTGCGGACGTCCATGGCAATTTTCGTCCAATGACGCTCTCGAATTGGTATAGTGATGAATGGCCGATTTTTAACCTTAAATTTCCCGCTACCAAAAAGAGTGTCGCTTTCATCAACGCATGATTAAGTATATGAAGTATTGCTCCGATGAATCCTAATGCATTACCTAGTCCGATTCCTAAACCTATGTAACCAATTTGGGCTATACTGCTGTACGCAAGCATCCGCTTCAATTCACTTTGTGCTATTGCCATCACTGAGCCGTAAAGTATTCCGGCTGCCGATAACCACGCCAGAATATCAAGAATCGGCAGATCTTTTTGAACATATTCGGAGGGAAAAACATATACAACCATTCTAATCAGCGCATAAGCAGCAACCTTTGTTCCTATTGGTGCCAGCAATGCAGAACCGGACGAAGGTGCATAGGAATATGCATCAGGCAGCCAGCCATGCATCGGAAAGAGAGCCATTTTTAATCCGATACCGGCGATCATTAGTACTATGCCGACAACCAAAGCCGGATTGATCTGCGATGCTGCCAGAAGCTTAGAAACATCAGCCATATTCAATGAACCGCATAATAAATAGATATAACCGATGCCCAGCAGATAGAAAGTGGCGCCGATAGTACCTAATAATAAGTATCGGAAAGCTGCAACAGGTGCTCTTTTCTCCCCTACAGAAACGATTGCATAGGAAGAAAGAGCCGATATTTCAAGAAATACATATAAATTAAACAAGTCGCCGGTAACGACTATTCCTGTTAAACCCAATAACAACAGCATTGCAATTGCGTAGAACGGGATTACTTTTTCCGGTAATTCGGATTCCACTGAAACTCGTGAATGAATAAGAACCAACAAAGCTACACCACATACAATTGTTGCTATGCACGCTGACAATGGATCAAGTACGTACTCAATACCGATCGGAGGAATCCATCCACCGATATGATAACGTATTGTTCCTGAAGACAATACGGTCGTTAAACCGTATAAAGAGACAACGAAACTAAAAGCTGTTCCAAGAATTGCGAGAGGATGCACAAAAAATCGTCGCCACGATCCTAATATAACTATAAGAATGGCAGTAACAAGAAATGTGAGCGGAATGAGAACTGGAATATTATTCGATATCATTTCATCCGTTCCAAGAGAACCGTCTCGTCGAGTGTTTTATAGCGCCGATAAATTAAGATTAATATGGCAAACGCAACTCCTGTAGTAGCGACACTTACTACGATTGCGGTAAGCATTAATGTGTGAGGTAAAGGATTAATGTATAAATAAGGATTAGAAGCAGTAATAGAAGGATCCAGGACCGGAACAGTAGCATTCCTTTTACTCCCCATTGTGACATAAAACATAATAACGGAAGACTGTAAAATATTCATAGCAATAAGTTTTTTAACAAGATTTTGTTTCGCAAGCATCCCGTATAAGCCAAGAAGCAGCAGGGCTGTAGTAAACCAGTACGCATAATGTCCGAGCATGAATTCAAGCATCTATATCCTCTTCCAGTAAGTCGTCATATATACTGACTAATGTTGCCATCACCGCTATTGCTACTCCAATTTCTATTATAAGTATTCCCATAGCGCGAATCTCCGCTTCAGACAACCATGGTAAAGGAAGAAATTTATAATCCAGATAATTGCCCTCCAAGATCATTACAAATAATCCGATCGAGGCGTAAATAGCCAGACCGGCTGCACCCAGCTTGCTGCCCCAAGTCCTGCGAAATTGAAGTTCACCGGCATGCGTACCGACAGCAAGTCTCATGAGAATTATGCTTGCCGCCAACATCGTACCCCCCTGGAAACCGCCGCCAGGACTGTAATGACCGTGGAAAATAACATATAACGCAAACAACTGGATAAAAGGCACCAGCAATCGACTTGATAAAACTACGATTGGACTTCCAGAGTCAGTTTTCATTTTTTCTTCTACGAAGTAATAAATAGCAAACTAAACCAGCGGTTAATATGACGGTAGTTTCGCCTAAAGTATCATATCCTCTGTAGTCCGCAAGGATAACGGTTACCATATTAGGTGTATTGGCATCTTTAAAAGCATTTCGAATATAATAATTTGCCGCGCCGACAGATCCAACCGCACTTGTATCTTTATTCATCGGCGAATTGGGATCGGCACGGAACGGAAGTCCCAAAGACGCATACAGCATTAATATTCCAACAAGACATACAAGGATGAAAGGCATTATTTTCAATCTATACTCCTGCGTTTTGTCTGGTGAATTGCAACAATGAGAAAGACGGTTGTCACACCGGCTCCAACTGCGGCTTCTGTAAAGCCTACATCGATTGCTCCCACGGCAACATACAAAAGCGCAGAGGCAAAACTAAAGACACTCAGCGTCACCCCAGCGACAAGCAGGTCTTTCACTCTAAGCGCAATAATGCCCGCAGCTAGTAAAAACAGGAATAAAGCTATTTCAAGCTCCCAATACATTTATTTGTTATCCTTATTAGATTCACCATTTTTTGAATTATCTTTTTTGAACCAGGGTTTCAATCCTTGCTTAAAAGCTGCGCGGGCCAGAGCATGGACCCCAACCGGATTTGCCAATCCGACGAAAATTATTGCAATAAGTAATTTCGCGCTGTTTATGTTAAATCCTTCATAGAAAGCAAGACCACCCAGTACGAGTATAATACCAAGAGTGTCGCTTTTACTTGTTGCGTGAGTGCGGGAATAGAAATCGGGCAACCTTAGCAATCCTATACTACCGATGAGCATAAAAAATGCTCCTGCAGCAACGATAATTATAGCCGCTACATGATGAAACTCACTCATCTTCTTTTCTCTCAAATTCAAAATATTTAGCCATAGCAATAGCGCCTATAAAATTCAGAATTGCATAAGTGAGTGCAATATCTATAAACATATCGATCCGCCCGATCACAAATCCAATCAAACAAATGATTACGATCGTTTTTGAACCAATAGCACCCACACCCAGCAGCCTATCGAATAAAGTCGGGCCTTTTAAAACTCGAATAAATGGAATACTTATAATAATCGTTAAAATAGTCGCAATATATATAAATACTCTATCCATTCAGAATCAATTCAACTCATCTTTTGATCGTATTATCTGGATATCTAAGACAACGTCTCCCGCTGAACGTCGAAAAAGCTTCGTGACTTGACGGGGCATTGTCCCATCTATTAGACCAGCAGAAGACTCGTCCAACAAAGAATGAACGGTAAAATCATCGCCTTCTATAGAAACCGTAACTGTTCCCGGCGTAAGAGTTATAGAATTACCCATAATGACGCTTGCACCTGTATTTGGCATTTTTGCTTTAAATCGGAGTATAGCCGGATTTATCGGCATTCGCGGGTGCATAACAATGTAAGCCACCTGTAAAGAAGCAACGACTATTTGCCAGAGTAGCCAAAAGATATAAAAGAATCCTCGTCTGTAGTAAACACGCTCCCATTCAGGAATGTCACGCTTATAAAATTGTATTTGATTAATCCTTGCATTGAGTATTTGAACTATGATAACCGATACAACACCTAACGTAATATGGAACACGTCATAGTAACCGCTCAGCAACATCCATAAAATAAATAAAAAGGCACTCTGTACAAGAATTCCTCGCCATGTCCTTTTTCTCTCTTGATAAATATATTCTTTCTCTTTACTCAATGATAAAACCTCTTATTACTTATTTGGTTTATCCTTACTAATTAACGAATAGTATATGTTAACACCTGATTTACTTTTTTGGATCAATTCCACGGTCTTCCTGGAAACCGGTGCCGATAAATTTAAAAACGTTTTCGGATAAACACCAATCCATACGACAAACACTACAATGGGTATCAACACGGCAATCTCGCGTTTAGTTAGATCCGTAAGATTGCGACCGTTATAAAGGCCGTCTTCACGAGCAGGTCCCATCATTACACGCTGGTACATCCAAAGCATATATACGGCCGAAAAAATAATACCCAGGCATGCAAAAATCGTAAACCATCGATTATCGAGCAAAGTTGATTTGAACGAACCGAGCAATATGAGAAACTCGCCTACAAATCCATTCAATCCCGGAAGACCGATGGAGGAGAGTGAAATAATCAAGAGGAATGTCGCGTACACGGGCATCAACTTAGCTGCGCCGCCGTAATCCGCAATCAATCTTGTATGTGTTCGTTCATAGATCATACCTACCAGCAGGAAGAGTGCTCCTGTAGAAAGGCCGTGATTAATCATTTGTATAATTGCACCCTGCAGGCCTTCCTCGGTCATTGAGAAAATTCCGAGCATAACAAATCCAAGATGTGATACTGACGAATATGCAACAAGCTTTTTGATATCCGTTTGCACCATTGCCACCAGCGCGCCATAAATAATACCAATGACCGCAAGCAAGCACATAATCGGCATCATCTTAAGCGATGCATCGGCAAATAAAGGCAGGTTGAAACGAATAAAACCGTACGTACCCATTTTCAGAAGAACACCTGCAAGTATAACGCTGCCTGCAGTTGGCGCCTCTACATGTGCATCCGGCAGCCACGTATGCAGAGGCCAAATAGGTACTTTTATTGCAAAGCTTAAGCCGAAAGCCGCAAATAACCACATCTGCAAATTTATAGGAAGTTTCGATGCTACCTGATAGAGATCGAGCAGGTTCGTAGTAAACTGTCCGTTCTCAACCGTTGATGCAAAATAACCTAATGAAAGGATAGCAACGAGCATTAACAGACTGCCCGCTAATGTATAGAGAAAAAACTTTACTGCTGCATAAATTCGGTTGGCTCCGCCCCAGATACCTATAATAAAATACATCGGGATAAGCATTGCTTCCCAGAAAATATAGAACAAGAACAGATCAAGCGATGCAAATACTCCCGTCATTCCAACTTCCAACAGCAACACCATTAAGGTATACTCTTTTAGCTGCCGTTCGATAGAATTCCAGGTTCCCAGAAGTGCAAGCGGTGTTAGAAACGTTGTGAGAAGGATCAAAAGCAATGACATTCCATCAATGCCGACAAAATAACTTATATTTAAGCTGCTTATCCAGGACAATTTTTGCGTGAATTGAAATCCTCTCAAATTTGTATCAAATCCAAAGAATAGAAAAAGAGAGACAAAAAAAGTCAAAACTGTCCCCGCAAAACCGATAATTTTAACAAGTCGTGCATTTTCTTTTGGAACTAAAAGAATGGCAACCGCAAAGAATAGCGGCAAATAAATTGTAACACTTAATATGTATTCCGAAATCATCTAATATATTCCATTTAAATAATTACCTGAACAATAACCAAGCAAGGACAAAGAGGACGCCGCCTATAAAAACAACAGCGTACGACTGAGCCACTCCAGTCTGAATCTTTCTAACAACCTGCGATATTACGCCAATTATTTTTGCCGAACCGTTTACAATTCCGTCAATTATTACTACATCAATACTTTTCCATAAAACTTCATCAGACATTTTTACAATCGGTTCGACCACAGCAGCGTCATATATTTCATCGACATAATATTTGTTCAGGAGTATCTTATAAATTCGCGGATAACGTTTGATAAGTGAAGATGCAATATCCGAACGTTTTAAATACATCCATCGAGCGGTTAAAATACCCAGCACAGCAATTGCCACCGAGATTATCATTAATATAATCTCGATAAGGTCTCCGGTTTGTTCGCCTGATAGTAATTTATATTTAGCCGGAGAAAAAACCGGCTCAAGCCATTCCTCAATTGCACTTGTATGCGGAAATCCGACAAATCCGCCGATTATCGAAAGAAATGCAAGTATAATCAAAGGTACTGTCATCGATTTCGGCGCTTCGTGCGGATGGACATGATGATTAAATCGTTTTTCCCCTTCAAAGGTAAGTGTAACCAATCGAAATATATAGAATGCCGTCATTGCAGCGCCAGATATCGCAAGCAAAAAGAGAATCCAAGAACTTTGTTCACTGCTGAATGTTTTCCAAAGAATCTCATCCTTGCTAAAAAAACCTGCAAACGGCGGGATACCTGCAATAGTAATTGCTCCGATTAGAAATGTCTTATATGTGACCGGGAGGTATTCCTTCAATCCGCCCATTTTCCGTATATCCTGTTCATCGTTTAATGCATGAATCACTGCGCCTGAACCGAGAAAGAGCAGAGCTTTGAAAAATGCATGTGTCATCAAATGGAAGATACCGGCGCTGAAAGCAGCGACACCCATAGCAAGAAACATATAACCGAGCTGGCTGACAGTAGAATACGCAAGCACTTTTTTAATATCGTTTTGAACCAGACCGATTGTTGCAGCAAATACTGCCGTAACCGCACCGACAACTGCAATAATTTCCATTGTAACCGGTGAAAGGGCATACAGGATAGAACATCGAGCGACCATATAAACGCCGGCCGTCACCATAGTTGCTGCATGGATAAGCGCGCTTACGGGAGTCGGACCGGCCATCGCATCCGGCAGCCAGACAAACAATGGAATCTGCGCCGACTTACCGATCGCACCTACGAAGAGAAGCAGCGTAATCCAGAGGATAGTCGTATTTCCTATCGTCAACAATGATGCGCTGTTGAATACTGTTGTAAAGTTAAGACTGCCGAAAGTTGAAAATATCAGCAGCATCCCGATAATGAATCCAAAGTCGCCGATGCGATTAACTATGAATGCCTTCTTTGCCGCATCACCTGTGAATTTCTTTTCATACCAAAACCCGATGAGCAAGTATGAACAAAGTCCGACACCTTCCCATCCGAGAAAAAGAAGAAGGAAGTTATCGGCGAGCACGAGATTAAGCATCGTAAAGATAAAGAGATTCATATATGCAAAGAAACGCCAGAAACCGCGATCGTTATGCATATATCCGATGGAATAAATATGAATCAGAAATCCAACACCCGTGACAACAAGTGTCATTAAAATTGAAAGCTGATCAACCTGGTAGGCAATATCGACATTTAACGAACCCGGCGACCCGGTGAAGGAAGAAAGCCAGGTAAACAATGTAACAATCTGCTTCCGCTGATCCGGTTCCGCATTCAGCATCTGAAAAAAAACCAACGACGCAAGGAGAAATGACAATCCGACTGTACCGCTCCCGATAATACCGATAAGCTTTTCACTTTTAATGCGTGATCCGAATAAACCGAGGACGAAGAATCCGAGCAGCGGGAATAGAACTATAAATGGAACATATTCAATCATTTATTCACCAATATTCTTTAATAAACTCCGGACTTCACCATTTCAAAATATTTATTTCATCAAGATTGACGGTCTTTTTCCGCCGAAAGAGTGCAATGACAATCGCCAAACCGACCGCCGCTTCTGCGGCAGCAACAGTCATCACGAAAAATACATAAACCTGTCCTACAGCATCGCCTAAAAATGCTGAGAAAGCGACGAAAGTCAGATTAACGGAATTCAGCATTAACTCAATCGACATAAACACGATTATGGCATTCCGGCGTGTTACGACTCCTACTGCGCCGATTATAAACATCACAGCGCTTACGATCAGATATGACTGCAAATGGACCATATTTACTTCAAAAATAAAAGTATTACAAGAATGATATATTAATCAAGATTCTTTTTTGCCAAAACAATCGCGCCGACGATCGCTGCTGTCAGCAGCAGTGAAGTTACTTCAAACGGAAACAGAAGCTGAGTAAAAAGAACGCGCCCGATTGCTTCTACTGTTCCGATATTTGTAGCTTGCTCCATTTCGATGGTCTGTGTACCGCTCTGTCTTATAAAAATATAAATCAATTCCATCAATATACCGAAGCCGAGACCACCTGCCACTACTTTTTTCCACGAAAAACTATCTCTGAGACCGCGTTCATCTCCAAGATTCAGCAGCATAATAACAAATACAAAGAGCACCATGATAGCGCCGGCATATACAAGGATCTGAATAACTGCAATAAATTGTGCATGTAAAGTCAAATAAACGGCAGCAAGGCAGAAAAAATTTACTATCAGGTAGATAGCCGCTATGATAGGATTACGCCTTGTAACGACCAGCAGCGCCGATACAATGCCGCCGAATGCAAAGATATAAAAGAGAATTTCTTCGAGAGTCATATTAATAACTAAATATGTTTAACAT
>CAZYAM010000104.1:0-10139 GCA_964645575.1 uncultured Ignavibacteriaceae bacterium | reverse complement strand
ATGAATCGCATGATGCGCTCTTCATCGATTCCCGGCATAACTACGAGTATAAAATGGGACATATTCATGGTTCCATCAATATTACATTTAATGAGATCGATACTAACAGTATCATGTTAGAAGACATTCCAAAGGAAAAAATGCTTATTATATACTGCGATGGTGCCGAATGTAATTCCAGTATAGAATTAGCACTTAAACTGATCGAATTGAAGTTTATAAATGTAAAAATCTTTTTCGGCGGATGGCAAGAATGGAAAACACACAATTACCCTGTCGATTATTAATAAAGGATTGGATTATTCGGGAAATGAGACACACTCTTCTCATCTACCTTTAATTCGGCGAGTTGAAAACATGAAATCTTTTTTAACAAATCCTATTCCGATACTTCTTGTTCGTGTTACTCTCGGCGCAATTTTTGTTATTTCCAGTTTGGATAAGATTGCCGACCCGGCCGCTTTCACGGTATCCATCCTCAATTACAAGGTAGTTGGACAGCTGTTGGCAACAATGACAGCGACCATTCTCCCTGCTTTAGAATTGCTATGCGGATTAGGCCTCATTCTCGGCCTGTACCCGCGTACAAGCGCATTAATAATTATACTGATGCTAATCGTATTCACTGTTCTCATTATTTCAGCCCTTCTGCGCGGATTGGATATTTCGTGCGGATGTTTTTCGCAAAATCCGAATGTCAATAAAATCGGTTTTATTAAAATTCTGGAAAATGTAGGAATGATTATCTTGGGAGTATGGCTGTTATGGGTTAATAATTACGGCATGACACTTACTCAATTCTTCCCGCAAAAGAAAACAAAACCGGTCGATTAGAATATAGATTTATCTCGAATTCCTAATTCTATTGAAATATCAGATGCTTCTTCTAAAAGTTAACGAAGAAATTGCATTAAAATTACTTGAGATAGACGATGCAGCCGCTTTGTTTGCTCTGGTCGAAAGCAATCGTTCATACCTTCGTGAATGGGTTCCATGGGTAGATACCAACACCTCCATCGACGACAGCCTGGCATTCATAAAATCATCGCAAGAACAACACAATCAGAACCTCGGCTTCCAATGCGGAATATGGATTCGTAATCAGCTGGTCGGAGTTATAGGTTTCCTGCGTATCGATTGGTTGGATAAAAATGTAGAGATAGGATATTGGATCGATGCAAAGCATCAGGGATCCGGAATTATAACAAAATCATGCCGGGTAATGGTGAATTATGCATTCAACGAGTACCAGCTTCATCGTGTCCAAATTCGATGTGCAACCGGGAATAGAAAGAGCTGTGCCATTGTCGAGCGTCTTGGCTTTATTAAAGAAGGGATAACACGGCAGGCCGAATTTCTATACGATCATTATGTAGATCTCTTTATATACGGAATAACTACAGATGAATGGAAAGTGCGCGGCAGTATTTAAAAGATAGCACAGAAATACACTATAAGTAATTTATTAGAACGGCATTAGTATACATTTTATAAAATCCCGACAGCGAGGTATTTATGAATAGTTATATCAACCTTCTTTTTCATCTCATTGGTTTTGGAATTGTATTCACGGCACTCCTGGGTGGATGGATTATCGAATGGAGGCTCAGGGCAGAGAAGGAATGGGATCAAAAACTCTTCCTCGGAAAAATCAACCGCCGATTCAATATTCTATTCTCTATCGCTTCCATCATCATGCTCCTTACGGGTATTGTGAATACTTTCAATTTATACAACGGTGATATTAATCTTTTATACACGGAAGGCTGGCTGATAGCAAAAGTCATCCTATTTGCATTTCTCCTCATCAACGGAGCGATTTTTGGACCCATTCTTTCCCGTCGGCGGACAAAATTGATACAAGGGATATCGGAGAAAAACGCGCCTGAAGATGCTGAAGCGAATATCAAGATCATAAATAAAAGTGTGTCTACCTTTTACCTTGTTCAATTCATCCTTCTGATAATTATTCTATATCTCTCGATAATAGGCGTGGAAAAACATGCCAGCATCATCTAATATTCTAGTATAGAAGAGAAATCCAATGAATCAGAAAACAAAAATTGATCATACTATGGTTACAACAAATATTCAGCTCGACGGGTATCGTGCTGTAAAAAATCTCGGCATTGTCCGCGGAATTATTGTACGATCGCGATCGCTTTTTGGCAATATTGGAGCTGCCATCCAGATTCTTTTCGGAGGCAATATAAGTCTTTACTCTGAGTTATGCGAGCGAACCCGCAGGGACGCATATGACATTATGATACGTCATGCCGAAGAAATAGGCGCTAACGCTGTTCTTGCTTTCCGCTACGATGCAACTGAAATTGCCTCCGGTGTAACCGAAGTATTGGCTTATGGAACAGCAGCGATCGTCGAAAAGATATGAGATATCGAATATTGCTCTTTGAAGAAAATCGATCAAAGAGTATCGGAATAGAATCTTGATAAATAAACCGAAGAGAACATCCTTCGGTTTATTTTCTTATGCTATTCATATCGAAGAGCATCAATTGGGTCGAGATTTGCAGCTTTCCAGGCAGGATAGACGCCGAATACCACTCCAACAATTGTTGTAATTACAAATCCAATCATCGCCCAATCGAGTGGAAAAACGGGAGGAAATGAAAAAATCAGCGCCGTTATATTTCCCCCTAGAATTCCAAGCAGAATACCGATTATACCACCGATCTCGCATAAAACGACTGCTTCTGTTACAAATTGGGCAAGAATATTAGAGCGCCGGGCTCCGACTGCTTTTCGAATACCTATCTCGCGCGTACGTTCGGTAACCGAGACCAGCATGATATTCATTATTCCTATACCGGCAGCAAGAAGTGATACAAAGCTGATAAATCCGACTCCGAGTTTGACATAGAGTGTAAATTCATTGAATGTTTCAATAAGTGAATCGTTGGAAAATATTGTAAAGTCATCTTCCTCGCCCGGAGGTACATTTCGTATTGTCCGGAGAAGCATCCGTGCTTCCTCGACACATTCGTCATACACTTCTGCACTTTTCGCTTTAATCAAAACATTTATGCTGCGAAGTTTTCCGAACTGGTTCAGGAACGTACTCAACGGTATTACAACACGGTTATCGGAATTTCCACTCAGGGATGATCCTTTCGGATCAAAGGTTCCAATCACGTCAAATTTTTCTCCACCAATTCTTATTTCTTTACCGACAGCGCCTCCGTATGGAAATAATTTATTTTCAACATCGGTGCCTATAATTGCAACTCTGGTACTATGACGTAAATCATCGTCCGTAAGACTGCGCCCATCTTTAATTGTCCAATTATTTGTCGGTATTCCATCGGGTTCTTCACCGGCGACTGCAACACTGGGATTCGTTTTCAGCGAGCCATATTGAATTGTCTGAGCTCCTTTCCGAGATTCCAGGGCAACATATCTGGCAAGCGACATTTTTCCCTTTACAAGGAGGCCTTGATTATATCGTATATTCTTTCTCTTCATGGCTTTGAGCCATTCTGAATGGTTTGCCATGACAGGCCGCTTCTGAATCTGGAACGTATGGGAGCCTAAACTACTCAATCCGCTTTCAATACTGTTCTGTAAAACCTGAACAGCCGTCATTACTCCGATAATGGAAAAAACTCCAACAATGATTCCAAGAAGAGTGAGTGCCGAACGAAGTTTATTGGAACGAACAGCATTCAGCGAAAGTTTTATGATCTCGGAAAATTGCATTCTATATCCTGATTATATTCTCTCTATTCATAGCGTAATGCATCAACCGGATTCAGACGGGATGCCCTGTAAGCAGGCAAAAATCCTGAAATAATGCCGACAAGCGCAGAAACAAAAAGCGCTATAAAGACGACACTCAGAGGCATAGCAGTCGGCAGGAACGTATCAATAATTAAACTTAATGGAAATGCAACCGCAATACCAATAAGTCCCCCTATGAGGCATAAAGCGGCAGACTCCAAAAGAAACTGCATCAGAATAGTTCTGCGCGGTGCTCCTATTGCTTTGCGGATTCCAATCTCTTTCGTTCGTTCTGTTACAGAAACAAACATAATATTCATAATTCCAATTCCACCGACAAAGAGAGCCATTCCGGTAATAAATAAACCGACTGCCGCAATGACTCCGCCGATTTGATCAAATGTCTGAACCAGTATTTCCTGCTGGTTGATGGCAAAATCATCTTCATCCCTCGGAGCAAGCCCTCGAGATTTACGCATAATGCCCCGTACTTCTTCTTTTGTGTCGTCTACTTCATCCACGGATTTTGCTTTTACCATAATTTGAATACCGCCGCGGTGCGATAAAAATTCCTTAAAAAATCGATAAATAGGAACATACACCCTATTATCGAGACTTTCCAGGCCAAGAAAACTTCCCTGTTTTTCAAACACACCGAGGACCTGGTAAGCATACCCACCGATTTTGATTCTTTTTCCTACTGGATTCTCATTAGGAAACAGATTTGCAGCAACTTCAGAACCGATAGCACATACAGGCCGCCCTCCATCAGCCTCTAAACGCGTAAAAAACCGGCCGAAAGCTATAGTTGCTCCGCTTGTTTCAAGCAGGGCAGCACCTGTACCGACGACAGTAACATTTTCTACCAGCTTTTGTCCATATCTTACATTTCGTACAGTTCCGGTTGCCGGATTGACGGCTTGTGCATACTCAGAATACTTATCCAAATCTTTTGCCTGCTGTATATGAATTTCTCTCCTGTTTCTAAATTTCCACCAGTCGTCTCCACGATCTCCCCAAGGCCACTTCTGTATATAGAGAACATCCGTTCCGAGCGATGCAAGACTTTCATTAAAAGCACGGTTTAAACCCTCAATCGCTGTTCCCATAAGAGTAACGGAAACAATACCAATAATAATTCCCAGCGTAGTTAATACAGAGCGCATTTTATTTGCGCGGATCGCTGCGAAGGCGATTCTCATTCCTTCTTTAAATTCATCGAATATGATTTTCATATTACGCTCTGGTTTAAGCCTATCTGACTATGTTTTTCCTGTCTTTTGCTATTTCATCCTTTTCAATTTTTCCGTCACGTAAGCGAACTCTTCGGTGTGCATGCTGAGCAATGTCTTCTTCGTGAGTGACAAGAATAATCGTATTGCCTTCCTGATGCAGCATATCAAACAGCTGCATTATTTCTTCGCCTGTTTTTGTATCCAAATTTCCAGTCGGCTCATCGGCAAGCAAAATAGCCGGCTGTGTAACCAATGCGCGGGCGACAGCTACACGCTGCCGCTGGCCTCCGGAGAGTTCATTCGGTTTGTGGTGGATGCGATCCGTTAATCCGACACGTTCAATCGCAGCCCGGGCTATTTTTTTTCTCTCTGCTGATCCGACACCACCGTAGATAAGCGGCAATTCAACATTATGAAGAACATCAGACCTGGCAAGCAAGTTAAATGTCTGGAATACAAATCCGATTTCTTTATTTCGTACTTTTGCAAGTTCGTTATCGTTCATATCGCTCACATTTGTACCATTCAACTCGTAAAGGCCGGACGTCGGCGTGTCAAGACAGCCGACAATATTCATCATTGTCGATTTACCTGAACCCGACGGCCCCATAATAGCTACGTATTCATTCTTCTGAATTTGCACTGAAACTCCGTCCAGTGCATGTACTTGTTCTTCGCCAACCTGATAGATTTTCGCGATATTCTTGAATTTAATTATTGTCGACATTGTTCATTCCTCACTAGTCACTTAATTTCTTCTAATTTCTTTTCTGCGGCTTTGCGATAATACTCAGGTGGATTATTTGCCAACACAGTCTGGTACATTTCCTTCGCTTCCTTTTTTTGACCTTTCATTTGATATACTTCGCCTAAATTTTGCATGGAAGAAATAAAATTCTTGTCTAATTCGAGTGCTTTACGAAACATCAAAATTGCCTGATCAGTATCGCCTTTCTTTAAGAATCCTTCACCAAGAGAGTCATATGAATCCGCTGTATCAGGGCAAAGTTTGACATATGTATTAAAATATACCAGCGCTTTATCCGGGCGGCCTGTCCTTATTTTAAAATATCCATAGTTCTTCCAGGTCCGCCAATCTTTCGGTTTTGAAATAGTAAGCATTTTATACTCTTTTTCTGCTTCATCATTCCTCTTTTTCTGTTCCAGTAAAGCTGCTTTGACTGAACGGCCCAGAACTTCATCAAGTCTTATAGCTTCATCTAATTGCTTCCATCCATCTTCTATATCACCCCCCACAATTGACGGGGCAATCAAATAAAACTGAGCCAATGCAATGCGTGCTTGAACATGTTTAGGATTCAATTCTACCGCCCGCATAAGTGCATTTTTTACTTTTGGCGCAAGAAATGCCTGTTTAATAACACCGGCTTTTTGTGTCTTTTCCCCAAGGGAAACACCGTATCGGAATTGATATTCGGCATTCTCCGGCTTAAGATCCACAGCTTTTTCCAGGTGATCAACCGCTTCATCGACATCACGCTGCGGATTCCATCTATTGAAATATACCATACCAAGCCGGTAATGTGCTTCGGCATTGTCATCATCTTTTTCTAAAATACTTACAAGCACCGACTTTGCTTCTGCAAATTTCTTTTGTTTTAAAAGATTAATGCCGTCATCGATTGTCTGAGCTGTCAATACTCCCTGCAATTGCAAAATAAGCACCGCAATCAAAATTCCACATATCTGCAAAATGTTTTTCATTTACAATTCTCTTTCCCCTCAGTTCTACCTTCTGCCCTATTTCATACATCAAATTAATTTTAATATTTGTCCGCACTTGCTCCGGTTCTACGTTCAGGTTTATTTTCAATCTTCACTTTTGAATCCACTTCCAAATCACGATTAATCGCCTTAAACGGCCCGGATACTACTTCCTGCCCTTCAATTCCCTCCGCTTGTACTTCGACATAGGTATCGTCACTAATACCGCGTTTCACAGAGACAGTTTTTGCATTACCATCTTTAACAATAAATATCACTTCTTCTAACTTATCTCTATCTCTTTTCTTTTTACTACCAGTATCCAATCGTGCTTCACCTTCCTTGGGTTCGTCATCCTTTTCCTTTTTAGGTACACGGACTGTAACAGATTGGATAGGAACCGTCAATACATTTTCTCGCGTCTCCGTTTCAATATCTGCCGACATCGACATACCGGGTCTGAACTGTACGCCTTCCGGCGGTGAGATACGAATTCTTACTTCGAAGTTTGTTACCTGATCCTGCGTTCCAAGACCGGTTGATGTTGCCGTATTAGCTATTTGCGAAACTATTCCTTCGAATTTTCGATCAGGATAAGAATCAACTTCGATCTTTGCGATATCTCCTTTGCCTACCATCACAATATCGTTCTCACCGACATCCACCCGCGCCTCCATCGTTGCAAGATCAGCTACCGTCATTATTTCCGTTCCCTGCGTAAAAGTGCTGCCACTTACTCGTTCACCCAGTTCCGAGATCAATTGACTGATAACACCGGTCATAGGCGCTTTTATTGTAGTTTTTGAATAAGTATCACGCGCCTGTTTTAAAGAGGCATTTGCCTGGTCATAAGTTGCTTGTGCATTGAGATAATTTGCGTTTGCAATCTCCATATCGGAATCCGATATGAGTTTTTTTGCAAATAATTCAACAGCACGTTTATACTCTGCCTCGGATTTCCGCAAACCGGCACTTGCCATTTCGAGATTAGCCTGCGCGCTTTCATATTGTGCCTGATAATAGTCTGGTTTAATACAAACGAGCAGCTGTCCTTTCTTTACCTGTTGGCCTTCCCGCACAGGCAGTTCGATTATTTCTCCGCTCACCTCTGCATTTATTTTTACCTGTGATTCCGGCTGGATCTTTCCGGTGGCCGTAACTATTTGTGTCACTGTTCTCTTCTGTATTTTTTCAGTCTGCACGGTGATAACCGGTTCACGATGACTCCCAATAATCACGAGCGCAATTAATAAGATAAGCACAGCAGCAATAATTGAAATTATTATTATCTTCTTCTTTTTCTTTTTCCCGTTCCCATTGGCCATTGTTCACTCCTTAAAATTTAAGCATCACGCTCAATAAATATTTCCTACTAGTATACCTGTTCACCGATAGCATAATCGAGATTGCGTTTCGCTGTAATATAATTATATGTGGCATTCACTTTGTTCGCCTGCGCATTTACATAATTTGCATTTGCCGTTTGAAGATCTATAATCGTACCGGCACCGAGATTATACCGCTCTTCTGCTACCTTACGATCCTGCAAGGCAGATGTCAAACCCTTTACGCTTGCCTCGTATTGTCTTTGAGACGCTCCAAGATCGAGAAGTGCTTTTTTCACATCGACACTGACAATCCTTTCTGTTTGCTGGAGAGAAATTTCAGCATTTCTTTTCTGAACTTGTGCGTTTTGAACACCCTCATTCGTCGCAAATCCATCAAACAATGTCCAATTCAGTCTTAATCCCCAGGTGTAATTCTTATTATCGGACAGCTGCGAGACTTCAGGCGCGCTGAGACTATAACCGGCATATGCGTTCACACCCGGTAAATAGCGCCCCCATGCCGAGACAACTGAGTAAGATGTACTTTTGAGGTTCTCAGATGCCACTTGATAATCGGGTCTAGCATTAAGTGCTCTCTGACGGTACTGTTCAAAATTTCCAAGAGAAGGCAATTGAGAAAATTCAACCGAGTCCACTTCCGTCGGGATTGAAGCATCCGCAATACGATAATCATCCCGAACATCTACTCCTATAAGTGAAAGTAAATCGGCAACCGATTTATCGTATGCATTTTGTGCAGTAATTAGATTGAATTCGTCCGTTGCTACGGCAGATTGCTGGCGATACACATCACCGATTGCCAATGCCCCTACACGATTCGACTCCTCAATTCTTTCCAGTTGTTTCTCTTCACGCTTCAGATTTTCTTCATTGACCTGTACAAGTTGTTCATTGCGCAATACGGTAAGATAACTCGCCTGCAATTCATACACAATCGCTTGTTTCGTCCGCAAATAATTTTGGTCTGCAATCGTTTTGTTGGAAATGGATTTGCCGAGTTCCATCTCACGCGATAATCCGTCAAATATTGTATAATTAATATTCAATCCTGCAGAGTAACCGGTTGATAAAGATGTATCCAAAGGTGTCTCAGTTTGAGATCTACCCCATCCGGCAGAAGCAGTAAGAGACGGCAAATATGAACCATAACCAGCCAGTTTTGTGCTTCGCGCAGCATCCACGTTATTCGCCGCCTGCACTATATTCAAATTATGCTGCAAAGCAATAGCAACAGCATCCTTCAGCGTAAGGGTTTTAGGTGCTTCAACCGGTGTTTGCGCACTGCAGAACGATACTAATAACAGAGTGAACACAACTGTTTTCTTCATTGATATATCTCCAATAATTCTATTGTTGGTAGAGAACAAAACTATAGTTAATAAACGATTAATTTTTCGTAAAGTTTCAGAATAACCGTAGAAATTTAAGATTTCCCAAAAATTTAGACGCATTCAGAAGTATGAATGTTTCATATATCCGGCCATCAGCTTTTTAATGGCGCTTGATTAATAATGCCATCTTTCTTTGAAATAAGATACTGCATGGCGGCATCATGTTCGTTAGGAATTGTCCCGTCAAGAATAGCATCTGTAATCATATCTTTTAGTACACCGATCATCGGACCTTCGGCCAATCCGCAGACCTGCATAATTTCTTCGCCGCGTAACGGCGGCTGCCAATTTCGAATACGGTCTTTTTCTTCCACTTCCTTCATTTTTTTTATGAGAAAGTCATAATTATACGTCACCTGTTCAATAAGCTTTTGGTTCTTCGATGTAATATCCGCTCTGCATAATGTCATAAGATCATCAATATTGTTACCTGCTTCAAACATCAATCGGCGAACGGCGGAATCCGTCACTCCATCATCGACTAATGCCTGTGGACGGAGATGAAGACGTATTAGCATTTCGATATAGGGAAGATATTCCAACGAAAACCGCATACGCTGAAATATCTTCTTCATCATCCGTGCACCAAGTTCTTCGTGCCCATGGAACGTCCATCCAGTTCCCGTTACAAATGCTTTTGTTTTCGGTTTTGCAATGTCGTGCAGCAATGCTGCCATTCGCAGCCAGAGATTATCGGAAAC
>CAZYAM010000103.1:0-10251 GCA_964645575.1 uncultured Ignavibacteriaceae bacterium | reverse complement strand
CAAAGAACAAAAAAACCACTGCTTGAAAACATAACTGCAGCGGGGTCTTTTTACGCTTTTGAAGCTTGGAGCGGGAAACGAGGCTCGAACTCGCGACATCAACCTTGGCAAGGTTGCGCTCTACCAACTGAGCTATTCCCGCATTTTTAACTGCTTAAAACGTAATTACTATAATAATATACCAAAAACGTTGCCACTCCGCAAGAGTTTTTTCTAGCCGCTTATATCCGGAATTGGAGGATTTGAACATCCTGTATTACAGCTGCTTTCGCTTCCTTCTTTTCCCCGCTCGTATTAATAAGTCGGAGTAAGAAATTGCCATCGTATCCGAATGCTTTATTTTAAAATGTTCTGAAAGAAATTTCATTAATGCTTGTGCCTGTGGTTTTCCATATTTCACCAGCACTTCAAATTCAATAAACGCGCCAAGTCCATGCACATCATCAATATGAATCCGCGCATTTTTATAAAGAAAGAGCTGCCGCCTCTTATCCACTGTAATCTTTTTGCCAAACGCTGCCGTACAGAGTTCACTTGTTAATTTCGAATTTGAAACGGGGAATATATAGTAATCGGAATACCTGCAGCCTTTCCTATTCGGCCGGTTATAGTAAATCATCTCTGCTTTATGAGCATTATTAATGCGTAATTTCAGACGTCCGTGTGAAACGCAATAATATATGTCACGTTGATGCAGAATTCCTTTTGATTTAAAATGAAGACTTCTTGCAGTATGAATAGCTTCGGACAGTAATGAAATTCGAGCTTTCAATTCCAAATTCTTCGGCATGATCAATCAAAAAATAAGAGGTATAAATCGCGAGATAATGATAGTTGCGTACAATCTTCTCAAAAGTACATTACCGGTATGAGCATTATTACCGGCTAATTTCTATAATTTTATATTCCAATGTACCGGCCGGTACTTTTATCTGCACAGTCTCACCCTGTTTCTTTCCAAGCAATCCTTTACCAATTGGTGAAGTAACAGAGATTTTATTATTTTCGAAATCGGCTTCCTCAGGGGCAACGAGCCGGTACTCGATAGTCTGTTTTGTACGCTGGTCTTGAATTTTAACAAGTGAGAGAATATAGATTTTATCCGTCGGCAAAGAAGCCGTATCGATGATTTGAGCACGTGAAAGCGTTTCTTCCAACTTGGCAATACGCAGCTCAAGATGCTGCTGTGCTTCTTTTGCCGCATCATATTCGGCATTCTCACTAAGATCACCGTACCCGCGCGCATCGGCTATTTTTGCAGCTATATCGGCGCGGCCATTCGTCTTCATCTCACGAAGTTCATGTTCAAACTCTGTAAGTTTTTCACGTGTCAGATATACCTTACCGTTATTATGATCATCCATATCGACTCCTTATAACGAAAAAAATCCCCTCAGCAAAATGTCTCTGAAGGGCGGATGCAAAAGCAATAGCCACCATCCTGTGGATGATGGCTATTTCAAAAATAAAGTAGGAGATAAATCTATAAGACGCAAGAATAATTTTGCAACTTAACTTTTTTTTCCTTTTGCCGAATTCTTTGCGTCTATCAGAATCAAATGGCCGAGTTTATCCCGCTTGGTTGTAAGATACCGCTCGTTATGCCGATTCGGATGAATCTCCAGCGGAACCCGCTCCACAACTTCAAGTCCATAGCCTGTAAGGCCGATAATTTTTTTCGGATTGTTCGTTAATAAGCGCATCTTACCGACACCCAAATCATGGAGAATCTGCGCGCCTATTCCATAATCACGCAGGTCGGCCCGAAAACCGAGTTCTTCATTTGCTTCAACCGTATCAAATCCCTCGTCCTGTAAATTGTAGGCTTTCAATTTGTTTAACAATCCTATTCCACGCCCTTCCTGCCGCATGTAAAGAACAACTCCGCGGCCTTCCGCTTCTATTCGTTTCATCGATGCAACTAATTGTGCATTGCAATCACAGCGCAAAGAACCGAAGACATCACCAGTTAGACATTCCGAATGAACACGAACAAGTGTCGGTTTCTCGGGCGATATGTCGCCTTTGACCAGAGCAATATGATCTTTGCTATCAGTCTGGGTTCTATAAAGGTATAATTTAAATTCTCCATACTGCGAAGGAAGTTTTGTTGAGACAATCCTCTGCACAAGCTTTTCGCGGCGCATTCGGTATTCGATCAGCGCACGTACCGTGATAATTTTTAAATTGAATTTTTCCGCAATTTTCAACAGCTGCGGAACACGCGCCATCGTTCCGTCTTCAGCAAGTATTTCACATAAAACCGCAGCCGGATTAAGACCGGCAAGTCTGCAGATATCTATCGCCGCCTCCGTGTGACCGGCACGGCGCAAGACACCGCCTTCCATCGCACGAAGCGGAAAAATATGGCCAGGACGGGCAAAATCGTTTGCCTGGGCTTTTGGATCGACTAGAGCACATACTGTAACAGAACGATCGGATACGGAAACACCCGTTGTTGTTCCATGAAGATAGTCAATAGAAACAGTAAACGGAGTTTCATGAAGCGATGTATTCGCATCAACCATAAGGTCAAGATTCAGCTCCTTTGCGCGTTCTGCCGTAATAGGCGTACAGACAACTCCGCGCCCCTCTTTAACAAAGAAGTTTATAGCTTCCGGTGTTGTCTTCTCAGCCGCAAGAACAAAATCGCCCTCGTTCTCACGGTCCTCGTCGTCAACAACAATAAGAATTTTCCCCTGCCGGAATTCTTCTATTGCATCTTCAATAGTATCAAATTTTTCTCGTGCCATTTGTAAAAGACTGCCTTTTTATGATTTTTTTACTCGATCTTTTTTACTGGTTCAGAAGATTCTGAAATAATTGTTGTTATCGCGCTTCTATCCAATTTTACTTTCACGTTGTCGGCAATCTGGACAAGAACAGTTTTCTCGTCTAACCCGGCAACTGTACCATACATACCTCCCGAAGTAATCACCTTATCACCTTTTTTTATGCTTTCCAATAACTTCTGTCGTTCTTTTGCCCGTTTCTGTTGGGGACGAATGATCATAAAATAGAAGATAAGAATAATGGATCCGAAAAGAATGACGTTCGACATCAGACCCGGACCACCGTCGCCTGTTGGTTGACCCATAAGAATTGTGAAGTAATGGAACATTTTATCCTCCTGTTTCTTTATTGTGAAATTGATGTTTGATATTCTATTTGTGATGACGACTTCAGCCTCGCAAGCATCATTGTTTTCCATTCTTTAAAACGTTTTTCGATAATTTTCTTGCGCGCCTCTTTAGCCAGCCATAAAAAGAACGAAAGATTATGAATCGAAGCCAGCTGCAGCGCTAAAATTTCTTTTGACACAAAGAGATGCCGCAAATAAGACCTTGTGAATGTCCTGCAAGTATAGCAACCGCATTCCGCGTCGACCGGCGTAAAATCCGTTTTGTACTGAGCATTTCGCATATTAATAGTTCCATCTCGCGTAAAAAGCATTCCATTCCTGCCGTTCCGCGTTGGTATTACACAATCGAACATGTCTATACCGCGATCGATAGATTCCAAAATATTTTCCGGCAGACCAATTCCCATCAGATATCTCGGTTTATCTACCGGCAGTAATTTTTCCGTAAATTCCGTTATTCTATACATCTCTTCTACCGGCTCGCCTACAGCAAGTCCGCCGATCGCATATCCGTCAAATTCCATTTCGATCAATGAGCGCGAACTCATTTCCCGGATTTCCGGATAAACACTTCCTTGTAATATACCGAATAACGCCTGCGAATGTCCGTAATACGGTGAACTTTTTTCAAATATTGTTTTACACCGTTCCGCCCATCGAACAGTCATTTCATTCGACTCTTTCGCGTATTTAAAATCGCATGGATATGGTGTGCACTCGTCAAATACCATCATAATATCCGAGCCAAATTTCCGCTGAGTCTGAATGATATTCTCGGGGGTAAAAATATGTAATGAACCATCATGATGCGAACGAAATGTTACGCCATTTTCCTTGATCTCCCGTAAATCCGTCAGGCTAAAAACTTGAAATCCGCCGCTATCGGTTAAGATGGGTTTTGTCCAGCTTATAAAACGATGCAGTCCGCCTGCCTGTTCTATGATATCCATTCCCGGCCGGAGATAGAGATGATAGGTATTGCCGAGAATAATTTCAGTGCCCATCTCGATCAGTTCACGATGTTCGCAAGCCTTGACCGAGCCCTGTGTCCCCACCGGCATATACACAGGTGTTTCGATTACACCATGATCGGTCTCAAGAAGACCGGCGCGTGCGTTTCCATCTTGTGCAATACATTGATATTTCAAATGCTTCCAATCAACAAAAAACCGCAGATGATATTTCCTGCGGCCGAGTATATAATATTATTCGAATTCTTCATATAAAATATAGAGAGAAAATGGACGGTTGTCAAATGGTTTAACCGCGTGAAATTTAATTAAAAATACCAATACATTGGATGTGATTTTTATTGCAACCATTTTAATAAATCATTAAATAATAACAATTTGCGCATACGATAATTAAATCAAGTATAAACGGAGAATCGTAATATAAAGAAGAACAACATTTCTATTTCGATACTGCTGCTATTATTTGTTTTAGGACTATCGAATTATTCATGTAATAATAATGAAACGACTGCACCTGAGGATAACACAAAAGTTAATGAGACAGGAGCGTTTACCGATAGCCGCTATAATAAAACTTATCATTGGGTCAAAATCGGTAATCAAACACGGATGTCGGAAAATCTGAATTATAATTCAGGAACCGGCAGCTGGGTGTATCATGAAATAGTTTACAATAACGATTCGGCAAATGCAGCAACTTACGGCCGTTTATATGACTGGGAAACCGCATGTAATGTGTGTCCTGACGGATGGCATCTGCCTTCGGATATAGAATGGACAGAGCTTACAAACTACCTTGAAAGTAATGGTTACGGTTACGGAGGCAGTGGCAACGATATAGCAAAATCGATGGCAGCCACATCAGGCTGGATAGGAATTGATAGTGTGGGTACTGTAGGAAATGATCAGGCAAGTAACAACAGCAGCGGTTTTTCAGCATTGCCGGGCGGTGGTCGTGTTTATGGAACCTGCAGTGCCTTACAATTCAGCGGTTACTGGTGGTCTTCCTCGGAGTTTGACTCAAGCGATGCTTATTGCCAGTTCATGCACGCCAATTTTAGCGAAGTTTTAAGGAACCACTACAGTAAAAGTTATGGTATTTTCGTTCGCTGTATAAAAAATTAGTGTTTGATAGATGACTAAAAACGATCTTAGACTTGATTGTTTGTATAATTCTGACAGGAAACCTTAGTCTTCGGTTAGTTATACTGATTGCATTGCAACAGACAAATATTCGATAATGTCGTTCGCCACGATGCCTCGCTCGCCAATTTTTTTTGCAGCAATGTCTCCGGATAATCCATGAAGATACACACCGGCCCAGGCAGCCGTTGTATCCGGCATTCCCTGTGCCCACAAACCTGCAATAATCCCGGATAGAACATCACCGGCACCTGCCGTCGCCATACCTGGATTTCCGGTAGAATTAAGAATCGCTGACCCATCCCTGGATGCAATAACCGTTGGAACGCCTTTAAGAACGATTGTCATACCATTTTTTTTGGACAATTCGCGAGCGTTATTAATGCGATGTTCTTCAATATCTTTCGCTGATAATTTTGTGAGGCGTGAAAATTCTCCAACGTGCGGCGTAAGTATGAATTGCGCGCTTGATGAATGAAGTCCGGATATACCATGAGCAGCAACAGCATTTAATCCATCTGCATCAACAAGCGTCTTGCCTCGATATTCATGCAAAACTTTTAAAATCAATTGTTGGGTTTCAGAATTAAGCGATAATCCCGGACCTATAACGAGCACATCCGCCCAAGATAACTTTTCACGAATTACTTCAATTGCTTCAAGGCTCAGCGTTCCGGCATTTGTTGCCGGCAGTGGAAATGCCATTGTCTCCGTCAACTTGCGTGCAAGAATCGGGTATACCGGCTCCGGTGTCCCAAGCACTACAGCACCGGCTCCAGCACGATAGGCGGATTCACAACACAGAGCTGCTGCGCCTGTCAATCCTTTTGAGCCGGCCAAAACCAGCACTTTACCGACGCTGTACTTATGAGCGTGCATCGACCTCTTTGGAAGTACTTTCTCGATATCCGATCGTTCTACAAGATATGTTTTCAACTGTTTATCTTCTAAGACCAAACGAGGAATTCCAATATCCGCGACATGCACGGCTCCAACCAACTCGCGTCCCCGATTACAAAGCAGCCCGGATTTAAGACAACCCATTGTCACGGTCAAATCGGCTTGAACGGCATAACTATCAACTGCGCCTGTTGTCCCATTAACACCGGATGGAATATCCACTGCTACTATTTTTGCATGCTGTCGATTCACCCATTTAATAATATCTACAAACGGTTTGCGCACAGAACCTGAGAAACCTGTACCAAATATCGCGTCTACAATAATATCAGGTTTAGGAAAAGCAGTAAACAGTCGTTTTGAATACCGCCGGATAGCAATCCGGCCGTTGGATTTCCCGGCCAATATTTGAAGGATCTTAAAATTCGTCCTAGCATCGCCCTTTAATTCCGGAGGCGAGACTAACAACAGAACACTAACATGTGCACAAGAATTTAAAAGCATTCTTGCCGCAACGAATCCATCACCGCCGTTATTTCCTTTGCCGCATATGATAAGTATATGTTTGGACTCCAGCGGAGATAGCTCCTGCCGAATAACCTTTACGATATTGAACCCGGCATTTTCCATCAACAGCATTCCTGGAATGCCATATTTTTTGATGGTGGTTTCATCACACCATCTCATTTCTTCAACCGAAACAATACGTTTCATAAAAATAAATTATCAGTTATTTAGTGAAATTGTTGAGCGATCTGAACAATAAGTGAAGGAAACAATCCAAATAACAGCACAAAAAATGCACATATAATTACTGCTATGACTGCTGCGCGTGAAGGTTTAAATACAATATCGATTTGTTTATCACGAAAATACATCAATACCACAATACGTAAATAATAATAAGCGGACACAAGACTTGTTAATACACCCACAATTGCAAGCCAGGTCATATCTGCTTTTACGGCAGCAAGAAAAACATAATATTTACCGAAGAATCCTGCAAAAGGCGGAACACCTGCAAGCGCGAACATAAAGACCGCCATTAATACGGAAAGAAGCGGTTGAGATTGGCGTAAACCACGATAGTCTTCAATCAAAAGATTTCTATCCTCTTCCTGTTCTATAAAACTAATTACAGCAAACACACCGAGATTCATCATAGTGTAGGCGACAAGATAGAATATAACGCCTGTTTGCCCATCAGGAGTGCCGGTGGTAATTCCGCACAGCATATATCCTGCATGCGCAATACTGGAATATGCCATCATCCGTTTGATATTGGTTTGCGAGATAGCGACAATATTTCCAAGAATCATTGATGCCGCAGCAATAATTGCGATGATTTCATTTACCCTGCTGCCAATGAAATCGAATGTTTTGATAAATACGACAATAAATGCTGCGAATGCGGCTGCTTTAGCGCCTGTCGACATAAATCCTGTCATTGGTGTTGGAGCACCCTCATACACATCGGGAACCCACATATGGAAAGGTACTGCTGCAGCTTTGAATGACAGTCCGATTAATAACAAACCGGCACCGATAATAAATATCGAATTATTCGAAACGGTACTGAACATATCTCGTATTTTTACAAGATTAGTTGTACCGGTAGCTCCATACATAAGCGCGATGCCATAGAGAAGAAATCCTGTTGCAAATGCACCGAGCAGAAAATATTTCAATGATGCTTCATTTGCACGTTCTTTCATACGAAAGAATCCCACTAACACATACAGACATATCGACATCAACTCAATACCGAGAAAAAGAATAATAAGATCGTTCGCTGAAGCAATAAGCATCATCCCGATTGTAGCGAACAAAAGCAGGATATAGTATTCTCCACGGTGATAATTGTGACGCTCAAAATAATCACGCGAGAAGATAATCGTCGCAAATGTAATAAAATTAAACAATACACCGAAAAAGTCTGCATAACCGCCATGCTGTATCATTCCGTTAAAGCTTTGTCCCTCTGTTGGAATATTTAATGCAGCAGCAATTGCCGCCAAACCTGATCCAATCAAGCCGACATATTGCGTTAAAACCGGCCGGGTTTTTCGCGTAGCCTCAATAATAATAGCAAATAAGCCGGCGCAAATAAGAATAAATAATGGCGAACTGCTGCCGATATCTGATAATAATATTTCCACGATCTTGCTCTTTAATAACTGGATACTTATTATTCAATCATTAATAATACTAAAATATTTTACATTATTTAGTAATTAACCAGGTAAACATAAAAAAAATAAAGAACAGTAATATTGAACTTATTGTATAAAAAACTCCAACCCGTGCTTCATCCGGGTCAAAATTAAGAATAGTATGCTTTTTAAGCTTATATAAAAAAACTGTTCGAATCCACGCGCCGGGATTCCGAGAATAGACTGCAATAGATTTTGAAAGACTTAGTAATAAATTTTCTGCTCCAATAAAAAAATTATTAACCGAACCGATTACAATTGGCATAACATATTTCTTAGGGCGACGGTATATCCAATCCGTATCCAGCGATATTGTCGATCCACTTTTCAGCTTATCGCGAAGAAGCCAAAATCCTATAAATGTAAAAATAATTAGCTGTGTAATCTCAATAAAATGATGCACAGTAAACGGATCATAAACCGCATTAAACGGAAGATATTCATATAAAAAACGGGGAGTGATGCCAAATATCAGACAAAAAGCCGAAAGCAAACCCATGCCGATCAACATATTTATAGGCGGTTTCCGTTTGCACACTCCCTGCCCTTTTGAAAACCACGCAAAATATGGAAGTTTCAAACCAATAGATAATAAAGTACCAACAGAAGCAAGATGAAGTAAAAGCACTACTGCCTCCAAATGAACTTCTCCTGCCGCACTCACAACCATAGATTTGCTTATAAAACCGTTGAATAGAGGAAATCCGGAAATCGAAAACGCACCAACCATATAAAGCATTAACACAGTTCGGAGAGATGATGACAATCCCCCAAGCTCGGTCAGTTTGCTGCTCCCGGTCGAATAAATAAGAGTGCCGGCTCCCATAAAAAGTAAAGCTTTGTATAAGATGTGGCTGAATGCATGGGCAGTTGTTCCATTCAGTGCTAATTCTGTTCCTATACCGACGCCTACGACCATATATCCGACCTGACTGATAATATGGTATGCCAATATTTCCCTGATATCATTTGCCAATACCGCATACATAACGCCATAGAGTGCCATAACTACACCGGCATATATAAGAATATCCCAGCCGGCAAACAATCTGATCAAAACATATACGGCAGATTTTGTCGTTAGAGCACTCAAAAAAATTGCTCCGGTTATTGAAGCTTTCGGGTATGAATCTGAAAGCCATGCACTCAGCGGGGGAATTGCTGCATTTAACGATACACCTGTTAAAATCAGCCATGAAGCTGTAGAATGTATATCAAGAATTCCAATAATTTTAAGACTTCCGGTTTCTAAAAAATGTAATAATATTCCAGCAAGGAGAAAACTACCGCCGAATAAATGAACAAAGAGATACCGCATTCCTGCTTTTCTTGAATCGTGTTTTTCTCCCGAAAGGACAAGATATGCCGATGAAATTGCCATCACCTCACAGAAGAAAAACAAGGTCAGCAAGTCTCCCGAAAATGTAACACCTATAGCAGAACCGCCATATATCAATGCCATCACCTGTTCCGAAGTATCTTTGATATGAAAAGCATAGATCGCACCTGCAAATGTAATGAAGGCAAAAATAGCAGCGAATATTCTGCCTAAATGATCGACGCTGCATAACAGCAGCTCATATTTTAGAAAAGTGATATTCCCAAAATCACCATCCTCTAGAAAGAATATCAATAAAAGCGTTAATGCGGGAAATAACAGGAAGCCTATTGATCTGAATTTCTTGGGGAAAAAAGGCAGCATCACTGCGCCAAGAAACATAACAAAAGCAGGAGGAATATGATTAAGACTACTAATCATTATAGTATTCCTCGTTCTTTTGAATAAAAAGCTTGCCGAGTGCTTTGGAGACCAAAATAATCAGGATACAACCTATAAATCCGAAAAAAACAAAGAACGCAGGTATTTTATTCCACCAAT
>CAZYAM010000102.1:10553-10744 GCA_964645575.1 uncultured Ignavibacteriaceae bacterium | reverse complement strand
TTGAAAAGTGTGCAGGAAATTTACCCTGCCGCTTTATTATAAGTCCATAATACTAATTTTTTGCGGCGCCTGGTACTTAATAATCCGGTCGGCTATTCCGGTGCTAACCCTTATTTTACTGCTATTACAACTGATGTAATTCTACAAAAATAATTCCTGAATGTAAAGCGTCGACCAACTTATCACTTATC
>CAZYAM010000102.1:0-10453 GCA_964645575.1 uncultured Ignavibacteriaceae bacterium | reverse complement strand
ACTTATCACTTATAACTTATCACTTATCACTTATAACTTATCACTTATCACTTATAACTTATCACTTATCACTTATCACTTATAACTTACCACTTTCTTTTCCTCCCCTTCCTTCTTCTTTTTTTCCACAAAATAGCTTCTCCATGCAATTATAAAAAACACGGTTCCGACGACTAATTGAAGATAAAAATAGAAATCGTAAGCTTTTTGTATCATCATAATCATTAAGAATGCTACAAGGTAGCATATTGATGCAATAATCATGAAAACGAGGTTATATTTTCCGGATTTCATAATTTATCCTGTGGATTATTTTTTATTTTTCTATTCGTATATGTATGTTTTATATCAGGTACAATGGCAATAAAATAGCTTAATGGAAATTTAAAGGCAATAGAGCTGTGGAGCCAATGAGTTATGAGGAATATGAGTGTTTTTATTAATAGGAGTAAAACTCCCATTTTGAATTATGTTCAGCAGACTCCTGAACAACATTGGAGGAGTCGTGAAACCTTCCGAAGGTTCTCTACGTTCAAGCTTAAGGAAACTTCGGAAGATTTTCTCAGTCCGAAGATGACAGCCAATTATGCGCCTCTTCTTCATTTATAAATATCTTTGTCTTCATTTGCGAATTGGTGAGAATTGTCTGAAACATCCGGGCAATACCGTATTGAAGTGGACTGCCTGTTAGAATCGCAGTTTTAACTGCATGGGGCAATTCCATTTTTTCCAGGTTTTGCGTTAAAGACAGAAGCTCCTTAAATCCGATACTTGCATCTTCGAGCTTTCTCATATCTTCTATGCGGTTGGCAAAATCTAAACTGCTTACGGCATTCTTAACTACCTCCTGTATATCATCGTTTGTCAATGTTCCCCAGTATATAGTATTAATCAGCTCGGCACTTTTCTCAATCGAATGGGACATTGAATTATTCCTTTATTATACTGCCCGAGAATCCGGTATTGAATTAATAAATCGGCGCACAAAAAATAGTATTGCCTTATCCCTGCCTGCCTCCCGATGACTTTCCAATATAGTAGATTTATTTTAAAGTCAAAATAGTCCGGTATACGGACAGAGGCGCAATTCGCACCTTTGCCCTTTCCTTATCTCACCTGGCTTTCGTGTGGCCGAAGTATCTGTTCACTTTATCACTTGCAATCTCAAAAACAATATACAGAACTGGAATAACAATCAAAGTAAGCACCGTTGTTGCCGTCAATCCGCCGATAACGGCTCTTGCCAGCGGCGACCACGTCTCCGAACCGGATCCAATTCCAACTGCAAGCGGAACCATGCCTAAAATTGTCGTCAATGCCGTCATCAATACAGGCCTCATCCTCGCTTTACAGCTGAACTCGACCGCTTCATATAATTCCATCCCCTTATGCCTCTGCTGGTTCATATAATCGACCAGAACGATTCCGTTATTCACGGCTATCCCAACAAGCATAACAATTCCCACAAGAGCCATTACACTGAACGATGTTCCGGTTATCGCAAGGAATATGAGCACACCGATTATCGAAAGAGGAACCGTGAACATTATTATCAACGGATCTACAAGCGATTCGAACTGCGAAGCCATTATCATATAAACCAGCAGGATTGCAGCAATGAATGCCAATCCAAGATAAAAGAACGCTTCCTGCTGATCTTCGGCTGTTCCGCCTAAAACAATTTGATATTCCGACGGAATAGGAGTATCAGCGATGATCTTTTTTATCTCGCTTACGGCGGTTGAAAGGTCTGTGCCCGACAATCCGCAGCCCACCGAAACAAACCTGCTCTGGTTTTCTCTAAATATCGTCGGGCTAGATTGTTCCTCCATAATACTGGAAATGTCTTTTAACTTTACCCTGCCGCCCGCAGGCAGTGCAAGCTCGATTTGCTCCAGCGATTCCTTTTTGTTCCTGTATTCCTTTGCGAATTGAACACGGATATTGTACTCATCGCCCTCTTCATGAAATTCAGAAGCGGTTCTTCCCTGAATAGCCGTCGAGACATTTCCCGCGACCTGAAGCGCGGATAAATTATAATGATTCAGCAAATCTTTATTAAGATGAACCTGCAGTTCCGGCGTGGTCTCTTTTATATTCAAAGAGATATCGACCAGCCCTTCTACTTTTTCCATTTTGGATTTCAATTCATTCGCAATTGCTTTTGCGCCTGCTACATTAAATCCGATAACTTTTATTTCAATATCTTTTTCGGTGCTAAATCCGCCGCCCTCCTGAAAGGTATAAGTAACGCCGGGTATCATATCGAATTTTTTTCTCAATCTATCCTGTATTTCGAACTGAGAAGTCTTTCTTACATCCTTCGGAGTCAATTTTATCATGATCTCGATAGTGCTCGAAGTCGTTCCAAACGCACCCCAGCCTTCCCTTTCACCGTAGAATATTGCCACGGATTCATAATCTTCTTTTTTGATTGTTTCTCCTATAATATCTTCAAGGTTGTAAGCATACATTCTTGTTTGTTCGATTGGAGTACCGGACGGCGATTCCATAACGACGCTTATCATGCCTCGATCTGTTTTAGGCATAAATTCGCCGCCTAATAACGCAGCTAATCCTAAGGATAATACAAAGAGAACCGTAACTGAAATCAGTACTGTTTTTTTATGATAAATCGACCAGTGCAAATATTTGCTGTATTTTTCGGATAAATTTTCTACCCAGCCTCCGATTTTATCTTTGTATCTCTCAAAGCGGTTATTTTTCCTTTTCACATCAAGCTTAAGAATATTTGCGGACATCATCGGCACAACCGTTAAAGCGACGATCAGCGACACAATCAGGCTGAACGTGATAGTTAAAACCATGTCCCTGAACAACTGTCCGGTTATATTCGGCACGAACAAAACAGGCAGGAATACCGCAATTGTCGTTAAAGTCGATGCCGTAATCGCCATTCCGACTTCCTGCGCACCGACATCCGCAGAGTCCATTCTATTTTTACCCATCTCGCGGTGGCGGTAGATATTTTCAAGCACAACGATAGAATTATCCACCAGCATTCCGATTGCAAGCGCAAGCCCGGCCATTGAAATAATATTCAGTGTAACATTCGCTGCAAACATTACGGCAAAAGTAGCTATTACGGAAAGTGGAATTGACACTCCCATTATTATACTTCCGCGAAAATTTCTTAAGAAGAAATAAATTACAATAAACGTAAGGAAAAACGCTATTATTGCAGTGTTCCGCAGGTTACCCACGGATCTTAAAATGAAATCTGCCTGATCCCAGATCGGAGTGAACTTTGTCCCCTGCGGCAGTCTGGCAAGTATCTCCGGAATAGCTTCTTTGACTTTTCTGCTTGTTTGGATAGTGTTGGCATCGGACTGCTTCATAAGGACCAGCATAACGCCTTCACCGTAATCAGCCCTGACCTCATTTGTATTTTCTTTGTACCCATCCTCTACGTTTGCGACATCACTTACATGAACCGGTACGCCTTTTTTATAAGTTAGAATCGTTTTCTTGATCTGATCCAGCGATGCATATTCACTGAGCACCCTGAGGTTATAATTCTTGCCTGGAGTTTGAATGGTGCCCGAAGGCTGCAGGCCGCTGCCGTACTGAATTGCCTGCGTAACATCATTGGGAGATAAATTATAAGATGCCAGCAGAACGGGATTTATATCAACATTGATCTGCCTCTGCTGGCCGCCCATCGTTTGAACCGAAGCAACGCCTTCGATTCTTTCCAAAAGCGGCTCTATCTTTTCTTCAGCTATTCTTCTTATTTCAGCAGGGCCGAGATACTGAGAACTTATGCTGAAATAACTTATCGGCATCATTGAAGGGTCAAAAACAAATACGATCGGCTCGGAAGCGTCGGCAGGCAGGTAATCCCTGATATAATCCAGATTCTTTCTTATATCATTCTCCGCCTTGTCCATGTCGGTCCCGTATTTGAACTCAAGTGTAACGATAGAGTTGCCTTTTGAGGACTGCGAACTTACTTTTTCTATGTTTTTCACGGATGACACGGCTTCTTCGATCGGCCTGCTTATCAGGGTTTCGATATCATCGGGCCCGACACCGGAATAACTGGTAATTACACCTGCAAACGGAAAAGTTATATCCGGAAAAAAATCTATCTTTAGCTGTGAGAAAGAGAAAAAGCTGAAAAAGATTATCACCGCATAAATCATTACCAGTGTAATCTGTCTTTTAAGCGAAAACTTTGTGATCAGCATGATTGAAAATTTCCTTATTCAATTACATTAACAGTTTGGCCTTCCTTGACGATATTCTGCCCGACAATTATTACAGAATCGCCGATATTAAGTCCATCTGCAATTTCTATTTGCCCGTTGTTTGCAATTCCCGTTTTCACTTCCTTCATTTTAGCTGCGTTATTTTCAATCACAAATAAATAGAATTTTTTAAATGTGCTTTGCAGGCCTGTTTCCCTGTTGATCTTTATTTCAGTCTGCGGAATCAACGCCGCTTCCGGAATAACGAGGCTATTGGCGATGTTTTGCGTCTCTATAAAAAACTCCCCGAATATACCGGATTTGATATTTCTGTCTCTTGTGAGAAATGCAATTTCCACTTCCAGCGTTTTGGATGTCTGATCGACTGCTGTATTGATTTTGCCCACCCTGCCGGCATATTCTTTATCGGGAATTGTCGGGAATTTTATCAGCACCCGCTGGCCGATCTTAGCATACTGAATATCTTCGCCGGTCAAATATACTTTTGCCTTCATCTTCGAAGGCGAGAGCACCTGAACAACCGGCTGGCCTATATTGATAGTCTGATTCTTTTCCACGTAAACCGCAGCGGCAACTCCGTCAAACGGCGCTTTTATAAAACTGTTTTCGAACTGCTCCTTCGCCTGTTCAAACATGGATTTCGCCCGGTCATACGCATGATCGGCGGTCTCTTTTGCCAGCTTTGCCTGGTCGTATTGCTGCTGGCTGATCGCTTTTTCTGAATAAAGCTTGCTCATCCGCTCGAAATCGATCGCCGTTAATTTTGCCTGCCCCTCTACGGTCTTCAGCGCCGAATTGGCTATTTCCATACCCTGTCTGAGAATCTCGTTTTTTTGCTCGACAAGAACTTGATTCTCCGTTACCGCCTGTCCGGGTATTACATTTACGGATTTCACACGCTCGGCAACCTTGCTGTAAAGGATTACGTCTTCATCGCCCTCAACAGAACCCGTCGCACGGATGTATTTCGATATCGATTCGCATTTGGTAATGAAAATTTTAACCGGCACCGATTTTCCTCCGTTCGCTTCTTCCTTCTGCGAACACCCGGCCAATACAAGAGCTGTTAAAGTGATTATTAAAAATATTCTGCTGTTCATTTTTACCCTCTAAAATTATTTCCAGATTCTATCTAATAAACCGACCGATTTCAGCAATGACAGCTGACTGACATTGTAGCTGTAAATTCCCTGCAGGTAACCGATCTTGCTTTGTGAATAAAGCAGCTGCGCGTTTAATACATCAAGCTGACTGCTCATGCCCTGCGAATAAAGCAGGTTCGATATTCTAAGGCTCTCTTTGTACTGATCGAGAGCCTCCTTCAAACTTTGCAGGCTTTTCGAGGCTTCGGCAAAACCGTAATAGCTTTGTTCAATATCCATTTCGGCGCCGAACTGCGCTTGCTTAAAAAGCAGTTCCATTTGCTCGCTTTTAACTTTCGCAATTTGATAATCGATTATCCGCCTTCCGCCTTCAAATAAAGGCCACGAGACCGAAAGTGTAACCGATTTTGACCTTATATAATCCGCCCATGTTACTTTTGAATTGTCCATCGGTGCGGCGTGGTCTACACCTGCGGCAATGGCTACAGTCGGGCTGAACTGGCTGAGTGCGATCTTTTCGCCGCCCGCGGCTGCTTCCCGCTGATACTCAAGCGCTTTGATATCCTTCCGGTTCTCTTTCGAAAGCGATTTGAATTCTTCAAGCGAAATATTTGAATACTCGTTAAGAAATTCCTTTTTATCCAGACTATCGACTACAACCAGCGAATCTGTTAAAGGAATATTCAGCAAACTCTTTAACTTCATCACGGAAAGCTTTTTATTCGATAAAGCCGATTCCAGCATCGGCAGGGTTGATGAATACTGCGCTCTGGCTCTCTGGAAATCCAATTCCGTTGCGGTTCCGGCATCGTAGAATTTTTGGACCTGATCCAGATTCTGCTTTGCCACGTTCATTGCCTCTTCGGCTGATTTCGCCAGCTCTTCAGAAAGAATTATTCCGTAGTATGCCTGCATCGAATTCAATACGGTCTCTTCTTCCTTACCCTGCAATTCCTCGCTCAAAGCTTTTCTCATGTCATTTTGAATTTCAAAATTAAACCATCTGCTTCCGCCGGTGAAAATCGGCATTGAAAGGCTTAGCGAATGCTGGAATGTGTACGGAGTTCCGACCACAAATTTCTGGCCCATGAAAACAAAAACAGGAAGCTCGAGATTCTTCTGCATTATTCCCTGATAACTCAGTGAAGGCAGGAAATATGAAATGGATTTCCACATCGTCAGGTTCTGTGCATCGTAATCGAATGATTTCGATTGAAGCGAAAGATTATCCTTCAACGATATATCAACGACATTTTTCCATGACAGATAAATTATCCGCTTCTCATTCTGCGCATGCGCCGGATTCCATATAACCGGCATCAATAAAAAAAGAATTAAAAATATCCTGTTTCTAATCATAAATATTACCTCTGTAATTTTCCGGAATTAATTTGCCCGATAAAACAGTGTGATGAAATTGGCACTATAGTATACGCGCAAACATCTGTATGGTTGCTTAAAAACTACGCCTGTTTTTATTGAATAAAAGCATAATCAGTCTTTAACTTCTTTATAGAAATTATCCCACAGTTTGATCATTTCTTGCTCGGCATCCTCATAATTTCCGTTCATTAAGAGATATAATCCGATGCCGTCAATTGAATAGATAAACATTCTGGCAATTTGTTCATCGGACATAGGTGATTCAAATTCATTTTTTTCCCTCCCTATCTTTACTATGGCCGTCCATGCATCAAGTTCTTTCTTTTGCGTTTCTCTTAACTTGTCACGGAAATCCGGAAAAAGTTTAAGCGCGTCGAACATCATCAGAAAATAATTGATATTTACTTCTGCATCCTTAGAATCTAGATATGTTTTAGAATCGTTTATAATTTTTTTTACTTCTTTAGCATAATCATGATAAAATGCCCATAGGGACTGGTTACTCAATTTACTGTAGTCGATTACCATATTTTTGAAATAGAACGTATCCATGACTTCGGCAAAAAGCTGTTCTTTGCTTTTGAAGTAATGGTAAAATGCACCTTTAGAGAGTCCCGTAGCTGTTACGATTTCGTTCATCGTAACTTCTTTGAAGCTCTGTTGAAGGAAGAGGCTGAAAGAGGTTTTGAGAATATGTTCTTTAGAATCATTCATAAACCGACCGTTTGGTATATATATATGTAATGTAAAGAATCTTGATTTGAGGCGCAAGAGATTTCGAAATATCGTTAAAATATGGCGATTATAAGCAAAAACCGGTAGTCGCAGGCTTCAGCATGCGTAAATACGCGACCTAATGATCACAGTAAGCAACCTGTTGGTAGTCGCAAGCTTTAGCCTGCGCAAATACGCAACCTAAAGGTTGTAGCAATCAGTCATGGCAATTAATTGGGGCAACCAGCATTGGCATTGGATTAAAACTGTCGACTTACACTATTCGCAATATTTCTGCAGGCAGGAATAAGCTCGTCAAGATCTCTCAGTTCAGACCGTTGTAAGCTTGATAAGATAGTAATTTATAAGAGGTCAGTAAGATTTCTTTAAAAATTAATTGTCACTTTCCGGATTTTTTAACGATACAATTTTAGGCAGTCCAACCGTTCCGTAGAGTAATAACTCGCTGCTTGTTTTCAATGTCACTCCTTCAACGTGACTGAATGCTACCGGTATTACGGTGTCAAAACCACCATCGTTTTGAATCGGAATTTCCATAGCCGATATAATACCGTCCCCATGAGTCATACCCCTCATCCTGTAGACATTCGTTGTCCCTCTTATACTTACAGATACAGTGCTGAATGTTCCTTTCTTTGTATTGTAATTCCATTTTATTTCATCAACTTGAAGTATAATTTTATTGAGCGGATTGACCGTATATCCTATTAGTAATCCGTGGGATTCATTGGAAGATGCGATGCCGAGACTGTCTATTTCTATGAAGCAAATATATCCTTTACTCTCTTTGAGCGTTTGAAATACAAATCTGTAATTCAAAGTGCTGTCGGCATTAACAGATTTTTCGGTTCTCAATAAAACAGCTTCAGTATTAATCCATCCATGATACCCATCAATTTCTATAATCCCTAAATCCATTAACCATTTATATCCGCTATTGCAATTCATTATTTCTACTGCGAAAGAATCGTGTGCTGCTGTAACAAATTCCCGATCAATTTCTACATTATATTTCGGCGCAGGATAATAATATCTGACCGACATTAAATTAATTCCATTGAGTTTTAATTCTGAATAGTCAATTGAATAGCTCGGAGAGTGTTCCAATTGCAGAGAATCCGGACTTGTATTAATCTCTAATGTTATCGGTTCGGTGCTGATTTTATAATTATCCGAAGCAGCAGGCCCGGTATTACTGTCGCAGCTGATAAATATCAACGCAAGCATCAAAAGGAATGGAGATAAATGGAAATGTTTTTTCACTTCCGAGTCCCTTAATTTATACATCAATGGCTATGCCGGATGAGCCGGTTTTCATTTCAGAAAACGGGTCATCGGTTTTAATAAATCGTCCGGCGATAATTGATTTTGTTTCTTCGGAAGATTCGAACGCGGCCTTACGGTATACGTGCCCCAGCTTCTGCCGTTAACAAATCCATAAGTCATCGCTATCGTATTTCCGGAACTTAGAGTCAGCTGAATATCCGAGGGTCCTATTGCCACCCAGATTTCCATGTTAGATATATCGGTTTGGCCGCCGGCGGATATGGTAGAAGTTGATTTGAACCACAGGCAGGGATTGAATGTGCCGAATGAAACCGATACACTTACCGTATCCTGAAGAGTCTGTTCATATTTCAATGAATAATTATAGCCGATATAGGAAAACGTGGTCTCCCGAATATATTTTTGGCCGAATACAAGCGTATCCGGAAGTGAAGTTATAGGTGCATCAAACAGGATGAGTGATTGGCCGTACGGCTGAAATCCTGCGTAACCCGCCTCACAATAATAATATTCGTCCCCGTAATTATTAACAGTGGTTACGTAGACTGTGCCATTTATAATAATGACCTGGCCGAATTTATCCCAGGAACTGTCGGACCATTCTTTATAATACGCGCTATCGAGCGATGAGCCGTAAGCATAAACGGATATTTTTCTCTGTTCATCTGTTTGATCGGAGACGGGGGAATCTTTTTTATCGCAGCTAAGAAATAAAATGGGTGTAATTAAAAGCAGTATGGAAAATAGTGTTTTCATGATCACCCCAATGTGCATCATTCATAAGCGGTATACTTAACTTACCTGTTTACACCTTATTATTCAACCGTATGCGCTCGTTAGGCTTCATTTCGTGGACTACTCAATCCATTCGCAATAACTTTATTGTGCAACTCAACAGTTAACGCCTCGATGCGCAAACTAAGGTTTCTTGTAATTTCTGTAAGCTCGGTATTATTCTTTAATAGTTCAAAAATCAATGTGGATTGTTGACTGGCAAATAGCGAACGCTGTTCACTTGCTTGTGCTATGGCTTCTCTATGCAATGCATCCGCCTCAGCATGTGCCTTATCTCTATCAGCTTGACGTGTTTGCGCAAGCAAAATGAGCGGTGCGGCATAAGCTGCCTGTAAACTAAATGCAAGATTTAATAATATAAAAGGATATGCATCAAATGCGGTGAATCCAAAAACATTGATTGCAATCCAAAAGAGGACAATGATTGTCTGTGTAATAAGGAAAAAAGGAGTTCCAAAAAAACGTGCAAAACTCTCTGCTTTTAAAGCAAACCAATCGTTTCCGAATGGTGATGCTAAATGTTTATGTGGAAGATGAAACCGGAAATGGTAGTTAGCTTGATCACCTAATTTTATAGGCGTTGAAGGTAATTCATTCGTTTTCAATCTTACTTTCCTTTATAATATTGGCATTTTCGAAATGAAGCCTAACATCTGATTAAATAGACCTTGTCTATCTTTTGCGCTTATGGAAATCCATCCCTTTGGGATAAGTATAAAATATAGACTCTTCAGGAAAATTTTTTGCCGAAGGCATCACTTCCCTGCTTGTCATAACAATAATATCTCTTTTCTTCAAACTAAAAGCAAACACCAAGAGACAGCAATAATAAAAATACTGCAGGGGCACAATATATTGTGCCCCTGCATAAGATTTTAATCCGTTATTATTGAAATAACCAATAATCAAATAAATAAA
>CAZYAM010000101.1:4389-10831 GCA_964645575.1 uncultured Ignavibacteriaceae bacterium | reverse complement strand
GATTCACTTTCAAGACTTATGAACTATAACTCAATTTATTTTGGACAGCAGTGATTCAATATATAATATCAATTCACTAAGGAGATTTATAATGGCAGATAAAAAAGCGGATCTGGCTGGACCTGGTATCAGCACTTATGAAGAGGTGGATAAAATTCTTCCCAATAATTATGAAGCGTTACTGGGCCCCAAGGATAGAATGAAAGCACTTTATAAAATAAAAAATTTTATTGAAGAAAATCTATGCAAGGAACTAAACCTTTTTATGGTTCAGGTTCCGCTCATTGTAACTAAAGACAGCGGCGTAAATGATTACCTTGATCGGGATGGTTCGCGCACGCCGATTGAATTTCCTTGCGGACTCGGCCTTGAAAAAAGGATCGAGACTCAGGTAGTCCAGGCGGCAACAAAATGGAAACGGATGGCCTTGAAGCAGTTCGGCTGTGAAGTGGGCGAAGGGATTTGTACCGACATGAGAGCGGTTAGAAAGGATTATTTTCTAGACCATGACCACAGCGCTTATGTTGATCAGTGGGACTGGGAGCGGGTTATCACAAATGATATGCGTAATCTGGATTTTCTGCAGAATGTTGTCGAGAGAATCTGGTCGGTTATCTATGAAGCGGGCCAGATGGCCAAGAAAGACTTCCCCGGACTTAATACAGATAAATATCCGGATATACCAAAGAAGTTGAAGTTTTTTCATGCAGAGGAAATCCTGGAACGTTTTCCGGACTTCACCCGCAAGCAGCGTGAGACAAAAATGCTTCAGGAAGTGTATCCTGCGATCTTCATCATTGGTATCGGCTATGTTCTGGAAGATGGTTATCCACATGAAATGCGTGCGGCTGATTATGACGACTGGATTACACCAACGATTAAAAAGAACGGAAAGCAGTACCATGGGCTTAATGGCGATATCCTGGTCTGGAATCCGGTAACAAAGCGCCGTCATGAATTGACATCCATGGGTATTCGCGTAACTAAAGAAACTATGGTGCAGCAGATCAAAGAGGCCAAACAGGAACATATGCTCCAGTTACCCTACCATCAGGCGATTCTAAATGATAAGATACCTTTAAGTATCGGCGGCGGCATCGGCCAGTCACGTACATTTATGTACCTGTTAAGAACCGCCCATATTGGTGAGGTAAGTACAACTGTATGGCCTGATGTTCTTAAATCGATTTGTAAAAGAAAAAATATCCATGTATTGGAATAAAAATTGAGGGATTAGAATATCTTTTATGCTGAGGATTGAACGATAAAACTTCCCTTCGTAAAAATATTCAGTATGACGGTTCGTTGTGTTCTTACACGATCAGTAGGCAGTTGAATGCAGAGCACATACAAGTTAAGTTTTAATTAGAAGCAAGTGTTATAGACTTTAGAAACATCAATACGCCAGGCGTATTACAAATACGAGGCGCTTGTCTGCAAACTTGTCCACCGAAATGACTTGTCTGCCGAAGCGCAGCATAGGCAGAAATGCAGGCGGGAGCTCAGCTTAGTTTGCAGTAGAATAAAAAGGAGAAAATATGAAAGCAGTAAAGATCATGCCGTGTCTTGATATGAAGGACGGTCGTGTAGTAAAAGGAATCCACTTTACAGAACTTAAAGATGCCGGTGATCCGGTGGAGAATGCTTCATTCTATCAGCGGGAAGGAGCGGATGAGTTGGCCATGCTCGATATTGCCGCCACTCTTGAAAATCGAAAGACCAGGCTTGAATGGGTGAAAAACGTATCAGCAGTTATAAAGATTCCGCTGACTGTAGGCGGCGGCATTTCCACTCTGGAAGATATCGATTTGCTGATGGAAGCAGGCGCTGACAAAGTTTCCATGAACAGCGCGGCTGTTGAACGCCCTGAGCTTATAAATGAGTCGGTAAAGAAGTTTGGTTCGGAGCGTATTACTGTGGCGATAGATGCTCGCCGGAACAAGGCAATGTCGTCCGGATTTGAACTTGTTGTATCGGGAGGTACAAAACCTGTTGGGAAAGACGCAGTGGAATGGGCAAAACAGTGCGAGAGTTTAGGTGCAGGCGTGATACTGCCTACCAGTATGGATGGCGATGGGACTCAAGCAGGATATGACTTAGAGTTTACTAAAGCGATAGCAGATGTGGTTACTGTGCCTGTAGTAGCATCCGGCGGGGCAGGGGAGCTCAAGCATTTTGCCGACGCGGTTTTACAGAGTGGGGCAAGTATATTATTGGCGGCATCGGTTTTTCATTTTCGGTTGTTGAGCATTCAGCAGGTTAAGGATTATCTCCGGAATCAGGGTATAGCGGTCTTATAAAGAAGAAGGATAGCTTCCATTTGCATACGTTTATTTATTTGAAGAAGCGCTAGGTCTTTAGGATGGTGAGGGAAAAATGAATTTAAATCCGGTTGTATTATCAGCATCAATAGCAGGTTTAATTTCTTTAATTGGAGTTTTTATCTCGTTATATACGAGTCAACGAACGATCAAATCTCAAAGTGAAAGGTTTGAAAAAGAGCTTCAAAGAAGATTTACAGATAAGCTTTATGAATTGAGACTGGATTCATATCCGAAGGCTTTTGAAATAACGGACGATCTTCGGCGTGAATTTCTATTAAAAAAGGTTATTTCAATTGAAAAACTTACATCAATTCGTATGAAGTTATTAAGATGGAATAAAACACGAGCGGGTTTTCTTTTATCGGAATCATCATTAAGAGAGTACTATGCAATCGGCTGATCGCTTTTAGGAGAAGAGGTATGGGTGATTTTATAAATTTAGTGATGTCAAATAGATATTATATGATTCTCATATTAAGCCTGCTGGGTGTCATAATATTCTTTATTATAAAAAAGATGACAAAATTTTTTATATATGGTTTTATTATCCTGCTGGCATTTCTTGCATACCTTTTTTATACAGGTGGTCCCGACAACTCGACTATCGAGCCTGTTAAAGACGCAGTTAAAAAGATAAAATAAAGACTGTATATTGCTGCCGTCAACAATTGAGTAATCAGAATTACCTTCCGGAGGTCTATGCAAATCTTTTATGACCTTCGGAAGGTTTTTATTATGGGAGTAACTTCAATTTGCCAGCCGAAAGCGGAACCAAATCCGGTTCAAATTATTAAAAACAATTAAAAAAATCTCAATTCGATAATCTTGACTCTGGCTGGGGAATATACTATATTTTCAATGGAAAGAACGATATACTTCAAGAAAGTTATGAGCTAACAGCCAGAACGTCTAAAAGGAGGTGTATAGGTCTTCAGTATTTTAGCGGAAGCCGTCAGTACAAATATAAAATTAAACCGAAAAGTACTGGTGCTTAATAATAATTATGAGCCGTTAAGCATATGCAATGTCAAGAAAGCGGTCATTCTCTTGTATTTAGGAAAGGCTGAATTGATTGCAGCATGTGACGGAAAGAAATTGCATTCAGTTTACACAACAATGCCGTATCCAAGCATAGTTCGCCTCTGTGTCTTTGTCCGTGTCCCTTATAAAAAGATTGTTCTCTCAAGAAAAAATATTTTACGGCGAGACGGGCATAATTGTCAATATTGCGGAAGAACCGACACTATGCTCACCGTGGATCATGTCATCCCAAAAGCGAAGGGCGGTCAGGATTCGTGGGAAAATCTGGTAGCAGCGTGTGTCGCCTGCAACAACAAAAAAGGAGATAGAACTTTATCAGAGGCGAAAATGTCTCTCCTCCGTAAACCGATCCGCCCCAACCATGTAATGTTTATCAGGCATTTTGTAGGCACAGTGGATGACCATTGGAAGCCGTATTTGTTTATGAATTGATGAAAACAGCGATTAGCTCTTGGCAATTAGTTTTTAGCTATTAGCTAAATGCTAATAGCAGCTTTATGAAAGGAGTCTATTGTTTTTTTGAATATAAAGAAGAAAATTATTCTTAGTGGAATGCGCCCCACAGGAAAACTGCATCTCGGCCATCTTACAGGTGCTCTCGAAAGCTGGGTTGCAATGCAAGGCGAATATCAAAACTATCATCTCATTGCTGATTATCACGCATTAACGACTAATCCGGACACTTCGGGTATTTACGAAAATTCCATCGATATGCTTATTGATTGGCTTTCTGCGGGACTTGATCCCGAGAAGAGTCCGATGTTCAGACAATCGAAAATCAAAGAACATAGCGAGTTGCATCTGATTTTTTCAATGCTTATTACAGCGGCGCGTCTTGAACGAAATCCGACTCTTAAGGAACAAATCCGTGACCTCAATATGGATAATGTAGTCTATGGACACCTCGGATATCCTGTATTGCAAGCTGCGGATATTCTGCTTTACAAAGGCGATGTAGTTCCGGTAGGCGAAGATCAATTGCCGCACATCGAGATAACTCGCGAAATAGCAAGGCGTTTCAATACACAATATGCTTCTGTATTTCCGGAACCGGAAGGAAAGATCACAAAGTTTGCGCGTTTATCGGGATTAGACGGCAAGCGGATGAGTAAATCAATCGGTAATACAATTTTACTGTCGGATTCACCTGAAGTAATCACAAAAAAATTGCGAACAGCAGTTACTGATCCGCAGAAGCTGAGAAAAGGCGACCCGGGGCATCCGGACATATGCCTGGTATTTGACTATCACAATAAATTTAATCATTCAGAAATTCCGGAGATACGAGAAAATTGTAAAAGCGGTAAACTAGGCTGCGTAGATTGCAAGATGAACTGCGCAAAGAAAATCATAGATGCACTTGCGCCAAACCGTGAAAAACGCGATTACTATGAATCGCATATGGATAAAGTTAAAGATATTCTTGCAGACGGCGAAAAGCGTGCCGGGACGATAGCAGAACAGACAATGGCCGAAGTTCATGAAGCGATGAAACTGGGATGAGCATGTATACGATAAAACTACTTGATTTCGAGGGCCCGCTGGACCTTTTACTTTTCTTTATCAAGCGGGATGAATTGGATATCTATGATATCCCTATTGCCCGGATTACAAAGGAATTTTTAGAATACATTCATTATATGCAGCAGCTCGATTTGGAAATTGCCGGCGAATTTTTGGTAATGGCGGTTGAACTCATGCAAATTAAAGTCAGATTGCTTCTTCCGCCGGAACCGGGTGAAGAGGAAGAAACAGATCCGCGTACTCATTTAGTGCAGCGTTTGGTCGAATACAAGCGTTTCAAAGAAATGTCGGAAGAAATGAAGAAGCATGAAGACGAACAAATGAAAGTATGTTACCGAGGGTATCGTTCAGCCGATGAACATGTAGTGGAAGAAGAGACCAGCGATGATTTGATTCGGGATGTGACGTTCTTTGACCTTATTGCATCATTTAAATTTGCTATGGACAGGATGCCCAAAAAGTTTATCCACGAGATCGAGAAGATCAACGTCACTATAGAGGAACAAATTACATATATTGAGGATTTCTTTTCAAGACGCTCGGAAGCAACTTTCTATGAAATGGTCAAAGAGTTTAAAGAAAGAATCCGCGTTATCATAACATTTCTTGCCTTGCTCGAAGTCATCCGTTCAAAAAAATTAATTATTCGCCAGCTTCAGCCGTTTGGTGAACTATCAATTATGCGGACTGTCATTTGATGCAGGAACAAACGACTATAGAAAAAGCAGAACTTAAAATTCCGACAACGCTGAAAGCGCTTGTGGAAGCGCTTACCTTTGCAGCTCATGAGCCGCTTTCGATCAATCAGATACGTGCAATTTGTCAGAGTAATGATACGCGGAATAACGGATCTGCGCAAATTGAACCGGAGACTATCAAACAATGCATTACGGATCTGAATTTAGAGTATGAAAAAGCCGGCCGGCCGTATCGCATTGTGCAGATAGCTGGTGGATATCAATTCGCGACATTATCCGACTATGCAGAATGGCTTGGGAAACTATATAAGGAACAGGGGAGGCGAAAGCTTTCGCAATCAGGCGTTGAAACACTTTCAATTGTAGCATATAAACAGCCGGTCACAAAAGCAGAGATAGAGAAGATACGCGGCGTAAATTGCGATTATGTGCTTAAAACGCTTTTAGAAAAAGAACTTCTTACCGTAACGGGACGTGCGGAGAGTGTCGGGCGGCCGCTTCTCTATGGTACGACAAAAGAATTCCTCAAGCACTTTGGACTGAACGATATTACCGATCTGCCGAGACCGAGAGAGATTGAAGAAATTCTTGGAGAAAGCCAGTTTGAAACCGAGCGCAGGATGCTGGAAGCGCAAGAAGGCGCTGAGCTCATGAAGAAGGAGCAGGAAGACTTTAAGTCGCGTTTACCGCATATACCGAAAAAGAAATCGGACCTTGAAGAGAAAGAAGTGGAAATTGTTCAGAATAAAAGATTACGTGAAATAAGAATTATGCCTGCTGCTGACCGCAAGCGTCAGGAAGAAACTGAGCAGGAATCGATAGTATTTAATACGGAAGAAGTGCCGCAGGAAGAGC
>CAZYAM010000101.1:0-4289 GCA_964645575.1 uncultured Ignavibacteriaceae bacterium | reverse complement strand
GCCGCAGGAAGAGCAATTACCTGCTGCGCCTTCTATAAATGAAGAATTTAAAAAAGAACCATCTTTAATATCATTAAAGGAAAATGTTCAGGAACAAGTCGAAGAAAAAGAATACTTGAATCAGCTCCAAGAAAAAATTGAAATTGAACCGGTTGTAGAAATTCATAAGAGTGAGATAGAAACAAATGTAATTCACGATCGGACAATGGGAAATGGAATAAGAGAAGTTGAAACAGCAAAGAAAATAGAGATTGCAAAGGTAAGAGCAGCCGAGAAAGAGAATATGCAACGGCCAAAGCGCTGGAAGATATGGAAAGAAAAAATTCAGGGATTCATAAGGAAACTGTTCGTCTGAACCGTTACCTGGCGATGGCAGGCGTTGGTTCGAGAAGAAAGAACGACGATTTAATTCTTTCGGGTGCAGTAAAGGTGAATGGATATGTTATATGTGAATTAGGCACTCAGGTACGGATCGGCAAGGACAAGATATCTGTTAATGGGGAATTAGTGAATCTTGAAGAGAAGCTTGTATATATACTACTGAATAAACCGAAAGATGCTATTACGACAATGAGTGATGAAAAAGGCCGGACGACTGTTATGAAATATGTTCGTGTAAAGGAACGTATTTTTCCGGTGGGCAGGTTGGACAGAAATACAACAGGAGTATTACTTTTCACGAATGACGGCGATCTGGCAAATGCGTTGATCCATCCTAAGTTTGAAATTGAAAAAATGTACCGTGTAACGCTCGATCGTCAAGTGACTGATGAGGACTTGAAAAAACTTCGCAAAGGTGTTCGTCTTGAAGATGGTCCAGCATGGGCAAATACTGCTGATATCATTCAGGGCTCAAAACGAAAGAAAGTACTGCTAACACTTCGGGAGGGGAGAAATCGTGAAGTAAGAAGAATGTTTGAAGCCGTCGGGCACGATGTACGCCAGCTTGACCGTGTTTCTTTTGCCGGACTGACGCCGCTTGGGCTGCCGCGCGGTAGTTCGCGGTATTTAACACGCAGCGAGGTTGAAAGTCTTAAAAAACTAACCGGCATAAAAAGCAGAAAAGAGATTGATGAGATTTCCTCGTAGCAGTGGTATTCTTCTTCATCCTACGTCTTTACCGGGACAATTTGGCTCAGGAGACCTTGGTGCACCTGCCTATCATTTTATTGATTGGTTGGTTAAGGCAGGTCAATCGCTCTGGCAAATGCTTCCTATAGGACCTTGTGGATTGGCCAACTCACCATATATGTCATATTCCGCTTTTGCGGGGAATCCATTACTTATTGATCTGCAGGAACTTGTTTCGAAAGGCTGGCTGACTCAAGAAGACCTTCATATTACTCAAAGCTTCCCGGATTATCGTGTTAATTATTCGGAGGTTACGGCCTTTAGAATGAGAATGCTATTGAAGGCATCTGAACATTTTTTTAAACATGGAAATTCAGAAGATATAAAGCAGTTTGATGTGTTTTGTGCAGCAGAAAAGTCATGGTTGGAAGATTATGCACTCTTTCAGACACTTAATCGTAAGTATGCCGGGCAGGAATGGTCTTCTTGGGATACTGGACTGGCGCATAGAGAAGCCGGTGCATTAAGGAAAGCGGCGGAAGAACTTAACGAATTGGTTGATTTTTACAAATTCACACAATGGTGTTTTAACCGCCAATGGAATTTATTAAAAAAATATGCAAATGATAGAAATATAGTTCTTGTTGGAGATATTCCAATCTTTGTCGCTTATCATAGCGCAGATGTTTGGGCATATCCAAATGAGTATTGTTTGGATAAAAATGGAAGACCGAAAGTTGTTGCCGGTGTTCCTCCGGATTACTTCAGTAAAACAGGGCAAAGATGGGGAAATCCGCTTTATCGATGGGATGTTATGAAGGAAACTAAGTATCACTGGTGGGTAGAACGTTTTAGGAAGACATTTGTGTTGTTCGACTTGTTACGTATTGACCATTTTCGAGGTTTTGAATCGTATTGGGAGATTCCGGAAAAAGAAAAAACAGCAGTAAAAGGCAGATGGGTAAAAGGGCCGGGTGAGGAATTCTTTAAGTATATTCAACGAAAACTTGGTACATTGCCTATAATGGCCGAAGATCTGGGGATGATCACGACGGAAGTGCATGCACTTCGTGAGAGACTGAAGTTTCCAGGAATGAAAGTACTTCAATTTGCCTTTAGCGGTGGACCGGAGAACGCTTTTCTTCCTCATCGATATGAAAATAACTGTGTTGTCTACACAGGCACACATGACAATGATACAACACGCGGATGGTATGAAAAAGCATCGAATCACGAACGCGATTTTGTCCGGAGGTATTTTAGAACGGATGGGAATGAAATTCAATGGGATTTCATTAAATACGCATTGGAATCGGTAGCAGACATTTCAGTAATTCCATTCCAGGATGTTATCGGACTTGGCAGTGAAGGGCGTATGAATAAACCGAGTACAACTCAGGGTAATTGGGAATGGCGTTTTAACTGGGATCAAGTCGGATCACATTTAGCGGATCGTCTTTATGAACTGTCTGCACTCTATGGCAGATGCAATCCTGACAGACTTGATCTTCTGCCTTAATAAACATGTAAATATTTTCCAGTAATCTGAAATTTGGAAGAATAATGGCCGACGAAAAGAAAATTCAATCGACTGAAGACGAACATGAAGATTTAAACGTACTAATGCTTCGCCGCAGGGAAGAATTAAAACAGCTGATTCAACTAGGAATAAATCCATACCCCTATGAATTTGAGAGAGATACTTTCTCTATTCAAATTATCGAGCAGTTTCGCGATGATACTCCGCAGCGTACAGTTTCAGTAGCGGGAAGGATTATGTCCATTCGCAGAATGGGAAAAGCATCTTTCTGCCATATTCAAGATTCACGGGGGAGAATACAGATTTATTTAAAGCGAGACGATCTTGATGCTATGTATGATGCTTTCAAATTAATGGATATAGGCGACATTGTTGGTATTAAGGGATTTGTCTTTCGGACGAAAATGGGAGAGGTCTCAATTCATGCATCAGAGTTGAAACTTTTATCAAAATCTCTTCGGCCTCTACCAATAGCTAAAGAAAAAGTCGATGAACAAGGGAATAAGACTGTCTATGATCCGTTTTCGGACAAGGAGCTGCGTTACCGTCAACGATATCTTGATCTTGCAGTTAATCAGAATGTACGGCAAGTGTTCATAAAAAGAGCACAAATTATCAGTATCCTACGCAGGTTTTTAGATGAGCGCGGATATCTGGAAGTTGAAACGCCTGTGTTGCAGCCGGTCTATGGAGGTGCATCAGCCCGGCCGTTTGTTACCCACCATAATGCACTCGATATAAAGCTATATATGCGGATAGCAGATGAATTATATTTGAAGCGTCTCATTGTGGGTGGTTATGACGGCGTGTATGAAATTTCCAAAGATTTTCGTAATGAAGGTATGGATCGGACGCATAATCCGGAATTTACGATGATGGAACTCTATGTTGCCTACAAGGATTATCAATGGATGATGAATCTTGTGGAAGAGCTTATTTCTACGGCAGCAATGACGATAAACGGAACAATGACTGTGAAAATAGGAAGCAGTGAAATCGATTTTACGCCGCCTTGGAAAAGAATAACAATGTTTGACGCTATCAGAGAAAAGACCGGCAAAGACCTCAGGGGTAAATCGGAAGATGAGTTACGAAAGTTAGCAAAAGAATTGAACATCGAAGCAGATCCAAAAACAGGTGCAGGCGGAATTATCGATGAAATATTCAGTGAAAAAGTTGAATCTCATTTAATTCAACCGACGTTCATAACCGATTATCCGATTGAGATGTCGCCGCTGGCTAAGAAGCACCGCACAGAGCCGGGATTAGTCGAGAGGTTTGAAGTAATTGTCAACGGCAGGGAATTATGCAATGCGTTTTCCGAATTGAATGATCCGCTTGATCAACGGGCAAGATTTGAAGAGCAGATGAAACTTTTGGATCGCGGTGATGAAGAAGCACAAGTGCTTGATGAAGATTTTCTTCGTGCTCTTGAATACGGCATGCCGCCTACAGCAGGATTGGGTATCGGTATAGACAGACTTGCGATGTTATTGACAAATCAAGATTCGATAAGGGATGTGATCTTCTTCCCGCAAATGAAATCCGAAGAGCGCTAAAAGAAGATAAGTTGTGGAAGCAATGCTAAGAAAACAGCAACTCTCTCAATGAATATCCGTAATTCAAGTAAGTATGTGACGGCTGTTGTTTGATTTTCCGTCGATTTCACGTACCTTGT
>CAZYAM010000100.1:0-10944 GCA_964645575.1 uncultured Ignavibacteriaceae bacterium | reverse complement strand
CGCCCTGCGGAATCTGTCCGCCCGGCGTGAGTTTATCGACGACTTTCGGAAGCAGATTTGAAATTTGTCTGCTTGCATGGTCGGTATTAACGCCCAGTTTTGATGCAAACTGATTGATCGTATCCGGGCCGAGTGCATTCTGAATTTACTGGGGAGTGATCGGAAGGTGCTGGCCTGTTCCCACCCAGGAATTAGCAATATCGCCGAGGCCTTTTTCGGATAATTTTTCTACCAGCCCGGATATACCGCCTGTTTGATGGTTATTCAGCAGTCCCATCAATTCATTCACGAGATTGGATTGCTACTGCTTCCCGCCGCTAAGAATTTTGCCGGCTAAACTGTCAAAGAGTCCCATAATAAGTCCTCCTGTATATTTGTAAGGAATTTGTGAATGTTTTTTAATGTTTATTGATTTGGCATTTTTATGGGAACCTGCTGCGTGGTGTCAATATCTTTATGTTAAATTAAAATTTTTATTCTTCATCATATTCATAATCCTATATTTTTTAGGATTTCCCTGGATGGCTTGAATTCTAAGAGTCTTACTGTCAAGCTCTTCGGATGAAAGCGATATTCCCTTTTCATGAAGAAGCTCTGTTACGGCATCAATTTTACATTCGAGATATATTATTAATTGAATTATTCCTTCGAATTCAGGAGCTAACTGTGACATGATTTCATTCCCATAGTTATTGAATGAATATGTGATTATTTATTTGATGGATGAGAATTCCTGTAAAGTTATTTTTTGTTCGACAGCAACATACTGTTTTTTGGCTATCGGTGCAAACTTTTATTGTTCTAAGTCCTTATTCCTCAAATTCAGGGTTCTTTCAGCTTCATAGAAGGTGCTTTAAATGTGGCCGGATCGTTCACCAGGCCGAATTTATAGTCTATTACTTCAATTCTTTCAGGAATAACTTTAATGAGTATTAGATACTTCTAATCCGGAAAAGCCTGACTCCAGTAATTTCTCTTTCTTTTGAGTTTTTCTTCCATATTGTCTACGAGTATAGCTTTTCCTATGATTGATACATGTCCAATTGCCTGGCTGCGATTTGAGTATTTGAATTACCTTATTAGCTGTAAAAATCTATTTTCGCCTCTGATGATATGTATGCATATAGTTTTCCTGACAGGCTGTCGACAATTCTCGTTGATAACTCGTATTCTTTCACTTTATTGAACACCGAGATTTCTGTAAGCAGGCTAGTTTTGAAAAATTGTGAACGGCTTTTCCAGAGTTTCCCATCGACTGCAATAGAAGTGCCGGATTCGTTTCTCAAGTATTTATGGATTAATCCTATGCGCATTAATCCGGGCAGCGTGTCGGCTGCAAAATGCTTTGCAATTCTCTTTTCGTCCGGACTGTATTCCTTTAAATGAGGAAAAGGAGATTTGTAAGTAACCTGCCGTTTGTATTGATAGTCGGTTTCCGGCTTCTGTATTTGCCATAGAATGGTGATAACTATTGATAAGAAAACAATAACCGGTACAAATCTGGAAATATCCCTCCATAATTTGGACCTGTCTTGTTTATTAGTCATAATCGATAACCATTTCTATTGAGATTGGTATTCTTTCGCCGGTTGAATAGCTCCTCAAATATACTAAACCCTAAAATACTTAGCAAAGTGCATTTTGACTTAAATTATCGATTACAATAATCTATGTGATGCGGACTCTTAAAATGATGCATCTGTACAAACTCCAATTACGAATACACGTGAAATAAATATATACTGACTGAATATTGCTTCCCACTTGAATTCTGTATCTTTTGGGACTTTCACAATTACATATTTAAGCTGCTCTTCAATATTAATTATTTGTAAATTATTTATATGCAAGAGTCTTTGCTTTTCTTCTTCAATTGACTTTTCTCCGGATGTGACTATTTTTAATATAAGAGTATCTGAAGATGAATTGAGATTGAAGATATACTGTATTGTTGAATCATCCCTGAAATAATCAGCCCAATAATTATAGTCTCCGGAATTGGCGTAGATATAAAAAATTGCTCCTAAATGCGTTGTTCCGATAACTACAGAATCAAAACTTGATATAAATGGAATGACGAAATTGTAAGAGCAGGTATCTTCAAAGTCAATTTCCAATCCGTCAGTTGTGCAATATTCGACCGGGTATTCAATTTTTTTGTCTGAAACTGGATTGTTGCTTTCATTACAGGAAGTGAAATATAACGAAATCAAAATAATCGGCACAAAAAAGACTCTTTTCATTTTATAGTCTTCCTTTATTAACCTGCTATTTTTTCTACGGCCAAACATCCCATTTCCACATGATATTGGCTAAGGGATCGCTGGGGGCTTTAAGTCCATGAACGGAGCCGAGATAAAGCTGATTGCCGTTGCTGCGCAGGTGGATAATTCCCTGAATGTGGCGTTCGTAAAGTTGGACCTTTCCGGATTTAAACTGTGCCTGTTCTTTTTTGGATAGACGTGTAAAACACGCGGCCAGTTCCGTTGAAAAGACAGCCGGTTTCTCGCAGCGTGAATAACGTGTGATTGTCCCCATAAGCACAGCGCGAGGATGTCCATGAATGTCACTTCGATCGTCGCCGGAAGAAATGACTGCCGCATCGGGTTTCATAGTCTGGAGAAACGGCACGGAGAAATCCTGACTTCCATGATGCGCGGCTTTGTAAACGCGGGCTTCAAGAATGCTGGGTTTATCAGGGTCGGGCGGATAGGATTTTAATATGTCGTCCATGGATGCCGTGTTAAGGTCGCCGGATAATAAGATTCTTTGACTCCCATGCCGCACGCAGAGTGCAACCGAGTTTCCATTAACTGTCTTTCCTGCATCTCCATACCATGGATAAGAAAGCAGTCCGTCCTGTGAAACAGCTCGCGGCCAGAGCACTTCAATAGATAGAAGTTTTGAAGGATCATTGTAAGGAGGAAGGAAGCCGATCGATGCATCGAGTCGTTTGCATACGAAACCTTCTTCGGGCATATCTACTCTGCGATTATTCTCTTTCATTTTCTTTATAACGATTGGCATGTTCTTCTCAGCTTTATCGATTGCGGTAACGAGGTTTTTCATAAGCGGAGTGAATGTTGCTTTATCTGCCGCACTTGGCCTGTCGATAAGTCCGTAGACGCGATTATCTTTATGCAGGCCGGGATCCTGAGATTTATCTTTCCGCCGGAAAAGTCCGTTGTGGTAAAAGCGTTTAACAGCGATTTTAGGATCCTTCAAAATGCCAAGAAGTCCTTTTGTATGGTCGGCATCCGAGTGTGTGGCAATAATCGCATCTAAGTCGATATAATTATCCGCTTTATCGAGATGGTATTTGTTGCGGATAAATTCATGAGCATCTTCAGACTCCCCGCCGTCGATTAATATGCGGCGGTCCTCCGGAGTCTGAATGAGAATACTATCGCCCTGACTGACATCGATGAAAAATATTTCGAGATGGCGGTCTCTGGTTAGATTTGCAGGTTCAATATATCCTTTTCCACCGCGATAACGTACATAAATACGCTTTGTGGCTGAAATATTCTTATCTAAAATTTTCGTCCACTCTCCTAAAAAGAGATTGGCGATTCCCTTATTCCCGCTGCGGCTTTTGAATACCTTGACCAATGCTTTGGATGTATACGCATAGTCAGGGAACATAGGATCGATATGGCTGCCCGATAACACTTCCGGCATAAGTCACCTCCTGAGTTAAATGAATAATTGATTTGGCACGATGATTATCAATACTCTGTGATAGAAATCCATTAGTTATTGATACTTCTTAAAATTATACTGCCTGGCTATTTCTTCTTTTTTTTCAGGGGGCAATGCAATGAAGTATTTTTTCCAACCGGGGCAAAAGTTGATATGCCAGCGCCAGAACCGTCCGGCGAAGGACTTTGGTTTTTTGTCATATTTTGCCCGCAAGGTGCAGGTTTCACAAGTTTGTTCAGGCATTGGAAATCTCCTTTCTCAATCTAAAAACACACTGTAACTTTCCGAAATTCCTCGCAGATTATGCTTGGATAAATTTCGGAAAGTGTCTGCGCTGGAACCTTGACAGGGTTCTCAAGTTTTATTCGCCTACAGCTATCGCCCCTAGGATTCCGACCAGAATGCCTCCGGCAATTGCAAGAGCACAGAATGCTAACATAATAATGGTCAAGATTCCGATGAAAGTGAAAAAGGAACGAAGGTTATTGAATGCTTCTGCTATCTGTGTATCAATATAAGTTTCTAAAGCCGATTTCAAATTTGCCGAGAATTTGAATAAATAAAAAGACGGGAAGAAATAAAGTATTCCCATACCGATATAGAGAACCATTATTAAGATTGAAGGGAAAGCTCCGCCAAATTCCGAACGGCCGAATGTCCTGCTTAATGCGCCGAAGAAGAATCCGAAAATAACCATTAAACCCGATCCGATAAATCCCATTATTGATAAAAACAACGCCCATTTCCTTAAACTTGCAAGATGGGAAACTCCCTCAGTTGGGATAGAGAGATTTTTTTGTGGTATACTGTTTTCCATATAACCTCCAATTATATTTGATGGTTTATGATAAATTTTATGGTATCGACAATATTATCGACAATTAACCGAATCATTGATGACTTTTTTTAATATCGATATCTTCGATAGTGCCTGCTTCTATTATACCCGCGCAGTTAAACAGAAAGTCGCATTTTTTATATTTATTGTAAATATATTTTTCTATAGAATCCTGAAAATCCGGCAAAATTAAATCGCCGGCAAGCAAATCGTCCGGATCCAAATGTAATTGCGATAATCTGTCCATTCGGCGTGCCGTTGCAATAACTTTATAATGATCGGCATGCAAAGCTTTTGCGAGAGCGAATCCGATTCCGCTGCTTGCACCGGTGACCAGGCATATTTTTTTGTTATTGTTCAATTGCCTTGAGTCTCCTTTAGATCCGCAAAATAATAGAAGTAATAAAAGCCAAGACGTGAGGATGCGCCGATTATTCGCATTTATTTAAACGTACGAGCAAATGAATTATTGAACCAAAAATACAAAATAAATATGGAATAATCATAATCATTGATACATTGTCGATAGCATGGATATTGAATCTGTATAGCTGATGAAACAAATAAATCATAAACAGATTCGTTGCTAAACCTATGGAATAAATATGCCCCGTCACTATATTTATCAACCGATCTTTGTTTTGCGGACTAAGCCAATAATCTTTCTTTGGAACATTTATTAAGTTAGGCGATGCAGTTTTAAGAATATGAGGGATTACAATAAAAGCTGAGGTAACAATAACAATGATAAGGCAGCTTAGGATAAGATTTGCTTTCTTTGGCATCCAGCCATTTACTTCGCCATTTGAATTAAAATGTATTGCAACGTTGTCAGGCATTTGGGAATAATAGGTAATCTGCAATAACAGGAATACGGCAGCAGAGATAAGAAAAGCATCTTTTAGTGTCCTCATAAGCTGCTCCTTTATAAATATGACCTGCTCCTGATTTATGCACCAATAACAAGTCCAACCAACAAGTATATGGGTAATTCATAAGAATTGATAACTGTGTTAATTTATATCTTCCAGTCATTTCGAAAACAAAGATAAGAATTGAAAAACCGAAATAAGGAATTGTATTCTTACAATCTAGAACTGAGATTTTGAATATTTTTAATCGAATACATATCCCGGTTGTGCCGCTAACGGACAGCAGTTCCGCCTGCAGTAAAAAAACCTTCGCTTATCTTATATTTTCCAGAGCCCAAAGGATCATCCTTCTTGTGCATGAATCGTAATCATTTCTGTCTAATAATTTGAGTAACGGCTGTTTGGCTTTTTTGTATTTTAATGTGCCTAACATCCAGACTGCATAGTCGCGATAATCATGCATGGAGTTTTCAACGCCAAATTCATTGGTACTGCGGTAAGGCTTATCAAGCTTCGTAATTAGATGATCTGCGAGTTCAGTCTGTGTACCGATGAATATTGGAATGTTGAGACGTATACCAAGTTTGTCTAATGGATATTTGAAGTTGATAGTTGCGAACGGATTACATGGATCTATTTTCAGGACTGTTGAAAACTCACTGAAAGCGCTGTCTCTGTCGCCATTCAGAGAATAAGCATATCCCAAATTATTATGTATTTGTGTACTAGACGGATCGACGGATAAAATCTCTTTAAATTCAGATATTGCCAAGTCGTATAAATGTTTGTCTGTGTAGATCAAGCCCAGCATATTTTTAGCGAATAACTTGTCCTCTGAATTACTCACGGATATGCTTTTAAATATTTCAATTGCCTTAGAGGTATCACCCTCGGCATAATACTTCAGGCCTTGATCATATGTATAATTTGAACTGCATTGAATAAATACCAGACTGATAATGCAGCACGCTGTGCCTGTGTAAAAAATGTTTTTTATATTCATGATGTAATCATGCTCCTCAGAATTAAAGATTAACAGTGACGGCTTTTGCGCCCGGGTCACATGCATGTCCGCTGGTTTTTGGCAGAAGCCTCGGGCTCACAAAATGTACTAAACCTATATTCGACATGCCTGCATCCGCGATATTTTGGGCCGATGGGCGGGAGCGCATGGTTAGGTAGCACCAACAGAATCATCGGCGAGTTCTGCTTCCCAGCCATCGTATTCTCCGCCATACTTAAATGCAAGCTCAATCATGCTGCCACGGAGAGTCGCAAGCGTGGTTATCTCCGGGATCATATCCTTTGACGCAAGGCACAACCACTTCAATTTGCCGATTGATGAAACAATATCGGCTGTGAAATCCCTGTCGCGTAATTCATTTGCTGATCTCGCTGCAGCGTCCTCCGAAGGAAAGTATAGAAAAAACCTAATTGGGCATGGCTTTGATAAGTGTGGTCGAAGTTTCCGTATTTGGGCAACCACAGCTGCATCGGGTGTCCTAGGTTTTAGATTTCGCAATTTGGGCTGTTTACGTTTCATCTTGTTTGGTGCCGCCTAACAGGCGGAGCCCCATAACTGTAATCCTGCTTTGCCTGCCCGCAGCAGGCGGGCGGGATTTCCTCTTCTATTGTTTATGCTGATAACCAAATTAATTTCCTCTCAACCAACAAGGCACTGAAAAGTTAATTATAAAAACTTGAACCCACCACTCGCCCCGCCTGCGTGCCCACCTACGCTTCGCTTGCGGTGGACAGGCCGCAGGTATGCCCGACTACGTCGTTCAGGCGGGCATTACGCCGCGCAGGCATGTGCGCTTTTTGCACACCGCCTCTTCTTGGCGGGGCTTAACGTACGCATTTACCCCGTGTTTTTCAACGGGGCGCTCCTTCCGTCAGGTTGAGCTGCTCGTTAGGCAACAGGCGCAACAAAAACCACTTGCACGTATGCCGTTAATATGGTATATTGTTATATGATTATCAACTTCACCGATGAAGTTACGGAAGATATTTTTAATGGGCTTGATACGAAACAAGCTCGTCGGATTCCATCGGTCGTTTGGAGAATAGTCATACGGAAACTTGACATGTTGAACGCAGCACATGAATTGAAAGATCTTCGTGTTCCGCCAGCCAATCACTTGGAAGCCCTGAAAGGGAAATGGACTGGTTCGCATTCTATTAGAGTTAACGATCAGTTTAGAATTATTTTCAAATGGATTGATGGAAACGCAAGAGATGTTCAAATAATTGATTATCACTAAGGAGAGACTAGAAATGATGCCAAAAAATAGAAAACCTATACATCCTGGAGAAATTCTCTTAGAGGAATTTTTAAAGCCGATGGAACTTAGCCAACTTGAACTGGCGCGAAGGATGGGCGTTCCTGTCCAGCGCGTAAACACGCTCATTAACGGAAAGCGTGATATGACAGCTGAGACGGCCATTTTGCTCTCGAAAGTGCTTAAGACCTCTTCTGAATTTTGGATGAACTTACAGGTGGCATGCGATCTTTACAAAGCCCAACGATCATTAGAACACGCCGCCTGAGTTTTCTTTAAAAACTTATTTCGCCTGTTGCCTAACGGATGGGCGCTCCGTGCCATTAATTTATATACTTTTAATTTGTATTGCACTTTGTGCAATAGTCTTGAATAATGTCTGCGTAATTTTTGGTGCACACTTTTATGCGCATCATTTATACGCGGCCGCCGGTTTACACGTCGACCTGTCTGCCGTAATGCAATGCAGGCAGAAGTTGTTACTTAACGTAGGCAGGCTCTTTTAAAAAAGGTTAGGCCGCGGCGCATTAAAATATTCTAGCATATACTAAGATGTAACACAATTGTTGTCACGTCGATATCAAATAGAATTTTTGTGAATGGAGCGTTATGGTATTTATCAAGCAATAACTTTTTACAATTTTTAAAACTCTCACGAACCTTCTCGCATTCTGGAGCCCATTGTTTCATCTCTTCGTCTGTGTAACCTGTATCTTTAAACTGATCCCCATATTCTTTAATAAATTCTTTATAGTATTTTTCGCAGGATTTTCCTTTTGCATCTACATCTATATAATATTGGCGTATAAAGTCTTTGAAATCTAGATCGAACGCCACTTCCTTTGCTTCTGGTGAGTCAGGAAATATATTTTGTAGTTGTTCAGACCAGTAACGATTAGGTTCAAGAAAATTTTCTTCACCCTTCCAAACGTCATCAACAAGCCTATATAATTTATAGTTTTTCCTAATATGAGCTATACAAGCCATTGATTGAGTGCTATCTACAACACGACCCCACCTCCACCACAACGAATCTAAACCATCGGGAATAATAGACCCTGATCTCCAAGCTCCAACACTTTTGGAAATGATTACTTCAGCCTTATATACTTGCAACATTTCTTGAGCAGTCAATTCGCTTTTCACAGATGTTTCCTGTATAAGTTGTAAACTTGATTTTATTTCCATTTTATCTGGTATTTGTGCATCGTAGATACTTTGTTGAGCGTAAAGTATTGACTGCAATCCAATAAAGACTAGCAAAATTAATAATATGGTTAAGAATCGAGGAAGATAATTCATCTTTTGCTCCTAAATACGCCGCGCCCTAACGAATGGCGGCCCCCGTTAATCCCGATAAAAATAGTCGGGACGCCCGCCTGCCGGTCGGGCAGGCAAAAACCGCACAACACGGAGTAAATAAGTTCGTTCCATTGTTTAAGAAAATTTGTATCACGCGTTGCGTGATTTAATAATCTGGACAAGCCGAGCTTGTGCCGTCTTGTTGCTAAAAGTAAAATTAGTCCATTTACACTGTTCAAATGTCTTCCTCTGAAACGTGGATTTGAAATATGCAACGTTTGCCGCCGCGCAGAACTGATTCCTTTAATTCCACTTGAACTTTCTTTCCAAGAACCGTTTCCCATGTCCGTTGTTGCCAGCCCAGCGAGCAGTTGCAGACAATCTTCGGCGTTTGATTTTGAACGCTTATCAACGGACAAAAACAATCGGTCCTTTCAGGTGACGTTATCATGATAATACCTTTTTTGCGATCATAAGTGACGTCATCGCCCGACGCTGTTTGCTTGAGGTGTTTGCTGTATCCATCAAAATCCCCGCGGTACGTCTGCATCTTCGGATCCGTCGTCGCGCAATAGGCACCCAAATCATGTAGTACTTCGCTCAATTCCTTCTCATTCAAGTGGCTGGACAGGATGTCGATTAGTTTGGCGTAGCGGTGCCTTACAAATCTAAATCGCCAGTCTTCAGTCGGAGTGTTTTCGGCGGCAAACGAACCTGTTGACGTCATTATGCCAGCCGCTATGCAGGAGCACAAACCGCAAGCGCAGTTTTTAAGGAATTGGTTTCTGTTTATTGTTTCATGTTTTTTCTCACAGTGAATAAACTCGCTGCCGCCGACGTTAGTATTGTATCATTTGTTTTCTTATGTCATTACAGATTGCAACCTAGCACGATTATATCGCTGAAGCATTGCTGGATAAAAATTGAATATTATATTAATTAAAATCGATACGATTGCCAATTGTATGTTTGAGACAACGCCGATATAAAACAAAACGACAAGGACGGCGACGAATGCGAATGTGTGTCCGGACTCGGATATCCTTGTATTTAGCTCAAATTGAATGAGTCCACTCCTACGGCCATTGAAGAAGTGTTTTTTGTTATTCCGGGAAGTCCAAAATGTAAGTCGAAGAAATTTCTGAAATAAGTCGATTTTGAGGATTGCACATGCAGATGCGAATGATTTTGATTTCACAGCGTTGTAATATGAAGAAGGGATAAGTTTATGCAATGGCAAGGCGTATCCAATGAGAAAGATACCAGTGATGAATAAGTTCAAGAAAATTGATTGCAGCAAAATCTCGCCCAAAGTGCCGGGGTTGGTACGTTGAGCGATATTAGAAACTAACTGAGTAGATTGCCATATCAAGAAAATTGAGAATACAACCAATAGAAGCTTTTGGATGATAGTCTTGATTGATTCCAATATCATAAGCTTTCTCAAATTTGTTACGATGAATAATATACCACTTCAATCCACGATCGGCTGCCGAACGGATGGCGGTTAAGCCGCAGCAACGTGAACCTTCATATTGCACTGCACGAACCAAGTTCATTATGATAAGTATTTAATTTTGCACTACGCCTATGCCAGCCATGCTTAAAGCACTTACGCTCATTCTGTCGGCTTGAACCGCTCGTATGTTGAGTATGTCACAAATATATTGGTATTATAATCCATTGGCAAAGTCATAGGAGAGATATGAGCGGCTAGATATCTTCCCAGATGAAGAATATCGTTAACCAGATAATTCTCCCTATGACTTTGTGCTTCTATAGAATCTGAACAGTACTTTGAGATCCATACTTATTCCCGTGGAATCCCGTATAACGCACGAGTCAAGATCATAAGGAAGCTGCCAATGTTTTTCTTCTCTTAACCCCTATTTCAAGGAACTTTTGCTATGAATATCTTAAAACAAACCGTCGGTATCGATGTCTCTTA
>CAZYAM010000099.1:9039-11276 GCA_964645575.1 uncultured Ignavibacteriaceae bacterium | reverse complement strand
AATTCAATCTAAACGGTGGCCAACATTCTCTCAAGCGATATTGACCTTTCTTTGCCGAATTTTACGGTTGTTTCTGCATCTGCAGGCTCCGGGAAGACGCATACTCTTACATTGAGACTGCTGCAGCTTTTGCTCTCTAGCCGAATTCCTAAAAACCGTTTGAATAATATTCTGGCGATAACGTTTACAAAAAACGCGGCGGCGGAAATGCGTCAGCGTGTGCTGGATTTTCTCAAGCATGCTTGTTTTGGTGATGAACCATTCATCTCGCAAATTGCAGATGTTGTTGCTATGGAAAAAGAACAAATCAGTGCAAAGGCGGGCGAGTTAATAGATACAATTCTCTGCGATTACTCGGCGTTTCAAATCCAGACCATTGACAGTTTTATTGCACGCGTGTTCAGGGCATCGGCTCTGGATTATGGCTATTCTCCAACTATTGAAATCTACCTTGACAGCCGCCCTGTTCTTGATGCTGCATTCGAACAATTCATACGTGAACTTTCCACAGAACCGGAAAAGAAGCGTTTGCTGGAGGATCTCACGATGCAGCTAATAGATTCACAATCGCAATCGCGTTTTGTCTGGAATCCGTTCCGAAAACTTTCACAGGAAGTGCGCGAGTTGCATGAAACACTCAGTGCGCAATCGAAGGACGTTCTGCTGCCGGAAGAAAATGGTAGACGTGTGAAGGATCTGAAGGAGGAATTACTTGCAGAATTTCAACAGTTGTTAAAGCTCGTTCGCCGATCAGGCCTCGAGACATCATCGTTGTTTGAGAATGTCGTAGCTGCTGCTGAAGCAGGCGATGTCGATAAACTGATTATGCTTAAAAGTATCGAGAAACCGTTAAAAGCAGGAAAAAGTAAAGCTGAGAAGGAGACGGTAAAACATTGGAATGCACAGTTCAAACTGCACCTGGAAGCATTTCGCAATTTGAAGATTGAATACATCCGTTCGTCTGCCGAGCAGTACTATCGTCCGTCTATTGAAGCACATAAGTTGTTTCAGGAGAATATTGAACGAACTATACGGCGCAATAATAAAATCTATATAGCGGACGTGAATCGATTGCTTTTATCATATATCTCACAGGAAATAGTGCCGCAGCTGTACTTCTATCTCGGCGATGCAATTGCACATTACCTTATAGATGAGTTTCAGGATACATCGCACGTTCAATGGGATGCATTAAAGCCTCTGCTGGAAGAAACACTCTCAAAACGCGGCAGCCTTTTTATTGTAGGCGATACAAAGCAATCCATATACACTTTCCGCCACGCCGATTGGTATATTATGAAGCAGATAATGCAGACAACGGTGTTTCCCTCTGCACCTCCGCAGGTAAAAGACCTTGTTGTCAATTATCGAAGCTGTGAACGGATTGTAGATTTCAACAAAACCGTATTTCATAAGATTGTTCCTGCACAGTATACAAATAATGCGCCGAAAGCGAGCGGATTATCTACTTTCAAACAGAAAGTTGAGAAAGACAAACGCGGCAAAGGTTATGTAGAAGTCAGTATGTTCGAACCGAACGACGAGCTTATACCGGAACGAACAAAGCTTCTGAATATTATAACTGATTGCCGTACACGCGGGTATGAGTACGGCGATATTACAATTCTTACGCCGAAAAATAACGATGTAATAGAAGTAAGCAGCTGGCTTAATGGTGCGCAGATACCGTTTATCTCGCATAGCAGTCTGGATATCCGCAGCAGGAGAATTATCGGCGATCTTCTTGCTCTTATGCGTTTTCTCGACTCGCCTATCGACGATCTTGCGTTTGCATCTTTCGTTCTGAGCAAAACATTTATCCGAATACTTGATGGACAGCAGCATGCACCTGCAATGAAAGACCTCCATGAATTTGTTTTAAAAGCAAAGCAAAACAATAAATCTGTGCCGTTGTATTCTATTTTTCGCGAACAATATCAATTACTCTGGCAGCAGTATTTTGAACAATTGTTCACGGTTGTCGGATATTTACCATTGTATGACTTAACGGCGGAAATCTTCAAGCGGTTTCAGCTTTTTTCACTAATGAGCGAAGAAGAAGGAACGCTGGCAAAGTTTTTGGGAGTAATCAAGGATTTTGAAGATCAAGGACAAAACAATCTGAAAGATTTTCTATCGTTCGCTGAAGAGGAAAATGGAGATAGTCAATGGAATTTCATAGTTCCACACGGAACCGCTGCGGTAGAAGTCATGACAATTCACAAGGCAAAAGGTCT
>CAZYAM010000099.1:0-8939 GCA_964645575.1 uncultured Ignavibacteriaceae bacterium | reverse complement strand
ACGGCTTCAACGAGTGCAGAAAAGTTGGCAATGTATGAACGGCAGCGCGGTGATTGTATTCATGCGATTTTGTCAGAGATAGAATTCATCGATGAACATATTGAAGATTCACTTCATGTACTCATAGAAAAACAAAAGAAGAATTCGGCAATAGAAACAGATTTTAATCGTTTGCAGGATACTCTAAAGGCATTTCTATCTTCGCCTGAAATAATGCCGTGGTTTACTCCTCAGACAGGAAGAATAATTCTCAATGAACAGGAATTTGTCGATGCTGAAGGCAGGTTGTTTCGCATGGATCGTATTGTAATGGATGCAGACAGCATTACAGTTATCGATTTCAAAACAGGCGACGACAAAGAAGAATATATCGGACAAATTAAGAAGTATGTGGATATTCTTGAAAATTGTTATCAAGGGAAAAGCATCCGGGGTATCCTGGCATTTGTCGACAGAAAGAATCTTCGAGTGGTCGTATGAATGAACGTATTATTATAAGCCCGAAAGATTCTCTTATTAAGACGGTTGTCGACTTGCTGACGGATGATATAAAAGATTATTCTTGCATTATGCTTGTATTTCCAGGAAAACGCCCTGCCCATTTTATTCGCAAAGAACTTGCTATACGTGTAGGCGGCAGCTTTATCCCGCCTAAAATATTTTCTATCGATGATTTTGTTCTTTCGCTTTATCAACGGCTTTTTACAGAGCCGGGGAAAGACCTGGAATCGATGAATGCAATTGCGCTGCTGCATCGTGTTCATACAGGATTAAATGAACGATTGGGTGGCGAATACTTTACTGCATTCGATGAATTTCTTCCGATTGGAATAAAGCTTTTCGGCGAATTGGAAGAACTGTATCTTGCTCACTTGCCGGACAGGCGGATCGAAGAAGAATTAGGCACACTTACACATAATCGGCTTTTTTCTCTGCAGGCATACTACAAACAATTCTATAGCCTCGTCGAGAAATCAGGATATGCAACACGTGCTATGCGTTACATTAGCGTTGCAGACCGCATTAGGGAAATTAATTTGGAACAATATTCAAAGATTATTATTACCGTACCCTTTAAGCAGACACACTCCGAAAAAATCATTTTTCAAGAAATAGAGAAAAATAAGAGAGTCTGGATGGTATACCAATCCGATAAAAAAAATGGAAATGTACCGGAGCCGGAAATTCATTTTGTAAAAGCATCCGATACGCATGGCCAGGTATTTGCACTTTCGGGATGTATTGACCGGCAAATGAAGAAAGGAATCCCGCTGGATGAACATTCTGTGATTGTTATTCCGTCGCATGGTTCTCTCTTCCCTGTTTATCACCAAACATTGTCTATGTTTGATGAAGAAGAATACAACATTGCGCTTGGATATCCTATTGTACGAACACCGATCTTCGGATTTTTCAACAATCTTTTTGGACTTATTGCAGCAAAACAAAACGATGTGTTGCCGGCATCGTTATACTTAAAATTCATACTTCACCCGTATACGAAAAACATCCGCTGGAATCAACGCACCGATGTAACACGTATTCTTTTCCACGCGATTGAAAAAAAATTGACAGGCGACGTATCGTATAAATTCATAACATTAAACGATATCGAGCAGGAAGAGGAAATTTTTACCGGTGTAGCTTCTGTGCTGAATGAACAAAAAGCGGGGATAACGACGCAGCAGCTCAAGCAACATGTTTGCACGATTCACAATCAGACTATAAGAGCGTTTGACCAGCTTGGTTCTATCGCTGAATTTGGACGAAAAACAATTGCATTACTTTCTTATATATATGAAGTAAGTACCGCGCGATTACATCCATTGTTCCGCCGATATGCAGAAACGATGATCGAAGTCTTCCAGGGTGTTGAACATTCATTGATCGCAGGCATGTCGTTCAGGGATGTTCAAGGATATCTCACCTTTTTCCGGCAGTATGTCGGAATGCGGGAAGTGCCGTTTACAGGTACGCCGCTGCGCGGTTTGCAGGTACTTGGAATGCTGGAAACCCGCGGCTTAAAGTTCGATGATGTTTACATACTTGATGTGAATGATGAAATTCTTCCCGGCAGCCAAACCGGCGATATGCTGTTGCCCCAGCAATTACGGGAGCGTCTTGGATTGGAGACACGGCGTGATAGGGACATGCTAATGGAGTATTATTTCAATCTGCTGGTGCGTGGTGCCAAACGTGTACATCTTTTCTATACCGATGTGGCAGAGACAATAAAAAGCCGTTTTATAGAAAAACTATTATGGGAAGAGGAGAAAAAGAAACGATCATGTTCTTTTAACAAGCAGATCGAAACCGTTCATTATTCATTAAACCTGGCGAATGATTCAGTAATCCCTTTGGAAAAATCCGATCAGGTTATGTCGGTGCTGCGCGGATTTTCATTCAGCGCAAGCGCGCTTGATACATATCTACGCTGTCCATTACGATTCTATTATCATTATGTCTTAGAGCTTAAGGAAAAAGATGAAGTGTCCGATGATCTTGATGTGCAGGATGTCGGCAAATTCGTGCATTTAGTTCTGAATATGTTTTTTAAACAATCGGTAGACGTTCCGTTGAATACTTCCGATCTCGATTGTGTACGCATGGAAGATCTTATTGAAAAACTCTTTACGGAAACATTTGGAAAAGAACCGGGCGGTGCAGCGCTTCTTTTAAAATACCAGATCAGGCACCAGTTGAAGGAGTACCTGACAGAGTACCAGACACGAGCGCTTGAACATGGACCGGTAATAATTCGCGCACTTGAGAAAAATATAACTATGCCGGTTTCCGGCATAAAGTGCAAAGGACGTATCGACCGGGTTGAAGAACGAAGCGGCATACATGTCATTCTGGATTATAAAACAGGCATCAATCCGGGAAAGAAACCTGTTCGATTTGAAAAATTAGATATCGATGATAGAGCAACATGGAACGATGCAGTGCATTCCCTGCAATTGCCGCTGTACCTGTTACTTTATAAAAATACATCGAAGCTGCCGGTAGAACAAATTATTCCTGCATATCTGTATTTAGGCGAGAAAACGATAACGATGGGAAGTGAAGTTCCGCTATATGAAGATTTAATGCAGCAAGCAAATGAACTTAATAAAATTGAAGAATTGTTTATGCGGCTATTCCGGGAAATACTGGATCAAAACGTTCCTTTCCATGCGCCGAATAATTTAAACACATCATGCCGGAATTGCCCGATGAGGCCGGTTTGCGGCACATCCTGGGTGAAATGATGAATGACTGCAGGAGATAAAATAAATATTGAGAGTAATAGACAATTCTTTTACCTTGAATAATATCAATCATTAACCATAAGGAGAGACCATGAAGAATATTGTTTTTAAGACAGTTGTACTGATTACATTAATTGCGGCAGTTGTAAGCATTGCTGTTAGCCAGGGATTATACTGGGAAAGCAAGACAAAGGTGCCGATGGCTAATGGAAAAGAAATTTATTCATCTTCAAGTTACCGGCTTCATATGATCAAACAATCGACAGAAAATAATGTAACTATTTTCCGCCTTGATAAGAAAATGATTTATATGATAGATAATCAGAAGAAAGAATATTCGGCAATGACCTTTGCCGAGATGGAAGCATTTACGAAGAAGGCAAATAAAGCACACGAAGGAAAAATGGCAGAGATGAATGAACAGATGAAGAACATGCCTCCCGAGCAGAGGAAAGCGATGGAAAAAATGATGGGAAGTATGGGTATGGGAGGACAAGGTACAAAAATTGATGTAAAAAAGACCGGCGAGAAGAAAAATATCTGCGGTTATTCGTGCGTAAAATATTCAATGAAAGAGAATGGAAAAGAAGTCGGAAGTATATGGACGACAACCGGTGTGCCCGGATATAGCAGCATGCAAAAAGATATGAAAGAATTCGGCCAGCGAATGGCGGCACAAATGCCGAAAGCGTCAGAAATGATGACAGAGATGAAAAAGGTGGAGGGATTTCCCGTTCAAACAACAATCGCAGGGATTACAACAACTGTTACTAAAATCGAGAAAAAAGGAATTGCTGCGAGTGAGTTTGAGATCCCCGCAGGTTATAAAAAGGTGGCTCTAAAAAATTTAACAGATGATTAGTTTGGAATTGAATACAGCTAAATGCAAAAAGCCGGGGTTGCCAACCTCGGCTTTCTATTTATCGGTATAATCCTTATTAATCCGAAAATTACATTATTAATTCTTACCTGTCCATTGTCCGATATTCTGGATAATATCCGCATTTGTTTTAAATTCTGATGTAAGGTGAAACTCGATTTCCGGAAACATTTCCTGTGCTATATTGAACGACCAGGTTCCTTCGGCAAGGAAGACCGGATGGCCGTCTTTGTCGTATGCAATATGGGGACTTTGAAAATTTAAAAAGCGTTCATATTGTTCATTATTTTTTGAAGTGAACCAAAACGCTTTATAAATGTTGAGTGACTGCAAATCACACTCTGCTCCGTATTCGTGCAGCAATCTGAATTTAATTACTTCGAACTGCATCTCACCGACGGTGCCTATTATCTTAACGCTGCCCTGCTGGCGAAGGAAGAGTTGTGCGACACCTTCATCGGAAAGCTGCCGAATTCCTTTGTCTAATTGTTTGGCTTTAAACGGATTTCTATTGATTAGCTGCCGGAAGATTTCCGGCGAAAATCTCGGTATTCCTTTAAAAATAAATTGTTCACCCTCAGTAAGCGTGTCGCTGATTTTAAAATATCCCGTATCGTACAATCCGATTACGTCGCCGGGCCATGCATCGTCGATGATGCTTTTTTCATTTGCCATAAAACTTGTAGGAGTAGCGAATCGGATTTCTTTTTCTAAACGCGTGTGATAATAGTATTTATTCCGCTCAAACTTGCCGGAACATACACGGCAGAATGCAATACGGTCTCGATGATTCGGATCGAGATTTGCGTGAATTTTAAAAATAAATCCGCTGAATGTACTTTCGGCCGGTTCAATTTTCCTGATATTTGTTTCTCTCGGCTGCGGATAGGGGGCGATCTTAACGAAAGTATCTAAAAGTTCTTTTACACCGAAATTGTTGATAGCGCTGCCGAAGAAGACAGGAGCAAGATATGCATCGCGATAGTGATCTTCGTTAAAATGTTCATACACTCCTTCAATAATTCCGATTTCTTCGCGAAGCCTTGCGGCAGAATCCGCACCGATATGTTTGTCAAGCTGCGGATCAGTAAGATTGTTAATGGCAATAATATCATTTGAGATGCGTGTTTTACTGGGAGAAAAAAGATTTAAGTTTTTTTCGAACAGGTTGTACACACCCTGAAAACGCAATCCGATGCCGATGGGCCATGTAAGAGGGCGTGTATGGATACCGAGCTCGCTTTCCACCTCATCTAAAAGTGCAAATGGATCGCGTCCTTCTCTGTCTAATTTATTTATAAATACGATTACCGGTATGCTTCGCATGCGGCATACGTTCATAAGTTTTCGTGTTTGTTCTTCTACACCCTTTACGCAATCGATCACAAGAATGACGCTGTCTACGGCGGTAAGGGTTCTGTAGGTGTCTTCGGCAAAGTCCTTATGACCCGGCGTGTCCAATATATTGATCTTGTACCCGTCGTATTCAAAACCCATTACTGAAGTCGCAACTGAGATACCGCGTTGTTTTTCAATTTCCATGAAGTCGGAAGTAGCAGTTTTTGTAATCTTGTTGCTTTTTACCGCACCGGCTGTATGAATAGCGCCGCCGAATAATAAAAGCTTTTCTGTCAGCGTAGTTTTTCCTGCGTCCGGATGACTTATAATGCCGAAAGTTCGCCGTCGAGTGAGTTCGTTATTTTTCATCAATTAGTATTCTGATTAAAATTTGATTTTTATGTATAAAAAAACAGGGGGTGCACAGTACCCCGAAGAATGGAAATAAAGCTACGGTGGAGTTAGTCTGATGTGGCCGGAAATAATGATCATATTATAATATACGAAAATTTCAGGAGAGTGCCAAATTACGGAGTTATTTCCGTAAAATGTTCTACAACTGCGTTTTTATGACATAAAGCAATCTTAGGAGTAAAGAGGGGTACATGATCCCGCAACGAAATAAAAATCTTATTTTAAAATTGTCCCGCTGTACAGGATGCCTTCGGCACTTCGTTGCTTGCCCCTTCGCGGCTCCGCCCGCAATGACTATCCCTTCTATTATTTCAGTAGTCTCTTTTTTTAGTAACCTCAATTTAATTTTTTTCTAATACAATATTCCCGCAGCAAAGATTTTTAAATAATTTCACGGCAAATTTGAGAATCCCATCAGATGCATATCTACACACCGTGCTGCTTTGCGTCCTTCTGCAATTGCCCACACAACGAGAGATTGGCCCCTTCGCATATCACCCGATGCAAATATTCCTGATACGGAAGTCATATAGTTTTTGTCTGTTGAAATATTGCCGCGAGAATCAAGTGCAACACCTAATTCATCAAGAAGTCCGCTTTTAGCAGGACCTACAAAGCCCATAGCAATAAGCACAAGATCAGCATCCAATGTGAATTCCGAGCCGGGAATCGGTTTAAATTCCGGCGGCGGACCTACGCGAACAGCGTGTATTTTCTTTACGTTTCCATTATTATCGCCTTCAAATCTAGTTGTTGCCACAGACCAATCCCGCATTCCGCCTTCTTCATGCGCACTTTCAGTCCGCAATTGCAGCGGCCATAACGGCCACGGTGTAATTTGTGCACGTTTATCCGGCGGTTTAGGCATAATTTCGAACTGGTGTACTGAAACCGCTTTTTGACGATGGCATGTGCCAAGACAATCGGCCCCGGTATCACCGCCGCCGAGTATCACTACACGTTTTCCCGTTGCTAGAATCTCTTTATTTATATTTAGAATTAATCCTTCATTACGCTGATTTTGTTGTTTTAAAAAATCCATTGCAAAATAAATTCCCTTCAGTTCGCGTCCGGGAATATTGAGATCGCGCGGAACTTCAGCACCGCCGCAGAGAACCATAGCATCATAAGAACGGCGCATCTCGTCTGCTGATATGTTTACGCCTACGTGTGATTTCGTTGCAAACACAACGCCTTCGGCTTGCATTATTTCAATACGTCTATCAAGTAAATGTTTTTCCAATTTGAAATCAGGAATTCCATATCGCATTAAACCGCCGATACGATCGTTCTTCTCATAAACTGTTACGTGATGCCCGGCGCGATTCAACTGCTGAGATACTGCAAGGCCTGCCGGCCCTGATCCGATTACGGCAATGGTTTTTCCTGTACGGTTTGCCGGTCTTTCATGTTTTATCCACCCTTTACGGAATGCAACATCTATGATTGCTCGCTCGATAACTTTGATTGTTACTGGCAATTCGTTGATTCCGAGAACACAAGCTGCCTCACAAGGCGCAGGGCAGACGTGTCCGGTAAACTCAGGAAAATTATTTGTTGAATGTAAAATACGGATCGCTTCTTTCCAGCGATTCCGATATACGAGATCGTTAAAACGCGGAATAACATTATTCAACGGGCATCCGGTGTGGCAAAACGGCACACCGCAATCCATACAGCGCGCTCCTTGTTTGCCGACACTCTGATCTGGAAAATCTTCATAAACATCTTTCCAGTCGTTGACACGAACTGCTATTGGGCGTCGAGCAGGCGTTTCGCGTTTAATTTCTAAGAAACCGGTCGGTTTACCCATTAGACACCGTCTTTTCTGCATCTTCTATTATCGATACTTTTTTCTTTTTATGCTTATTTGAAGAAAGGCCGAGCACTCTCTTATAATCATGCGGGAACACTTTTACAAATTTCTCTGATATTTGTGTCCATTGATCGAGGATTAAATGTGCACGCGGGCTCTCAGTAAATTCATAATGCTTTTCTATCAGTTGACGGGCTTTTTCTTTATCTTTTATATCGAGCTGTTCAATATCTACCATCGAACGATTGCAAAGCGAAGCAGTAAACTCGCCTGTTTCATCAAGAACGTATGCGATTCCACCAGACATTCCTGCTGCAAAATTTTTCCCCGTCGGTCCTAATACAACTACAATACCATTAGTCATATACTCGCAGCCATGAGCTCCGACAGATTCTACAACTGCAGTTGCACCTGAGTTACGTACGGCAAATCGTTCGCCTGCTTTTCCGTTAAAATATACTTCGCCGTTCGTAGCTCCATACAATACTACATTGCCAACGACCGTGTTTTCTTCCGGAGTGAAGACTGATTTTTTGGGCGGATAAACGACAATCCTGCCTCCTGAAAGGCCTTTTCCTACATAATCATTAGCATCGCCTTCAAGATAAATCGTAATGCCTTTTGCGAGAAATGCGCCGAAGCTTTGTCCTGCAGATCCGTTTAAAAATATTTTAATTGTATCATCTGGTAATCCGGCGGAACCGTATCGCCTTGCAACTTCACCGCTTAACATTGCTCCGATCGACCGGTGCACATTTCGAATCGGCATGGAAAATTCTATTGGTTTCTGTTTTTCAAGGGCTTTTTTTGCTTTTTCAATCAATTGAATATCGAGCACATCGTTCAGGCCATGATCTTGCAGAGTCTGGAAACGCCTGCTGAATCTTGAAGGTGCCGAAGGACTATGAAGTACAAAAGACAGGTCAACGGATTTAGCTTTCCAGTGTTCGATTGTCTTGCATGTTTCAAGCATATCCACACGGCCTATCATTTCATCAACAGTTCTAAATCCAAGCTGAGCCATAATCTCACGTAATTCTTCAGCTACAAAGAAAAAGAAGTTGATTACATTTTCCGGTGTGCCTTGAAACTTTGCACGTAGATCCGGATTCTGCGTAGCAATTCCTACAGGGCAGGTATTAAGGTGGCATTTACGCATCATAATACATCCCATTGAAATCAACGGCATTGTGGCAAAACCGAATTCTTCGGCTCCCAGCAATGCGGCGATTGCAACATC
>CAZYAM010000098.1:0-11327 GCA_964645575.1 uncultured Ignavibacteriaceae bacterium | reverse complement strand
AAAAATATGTGTTCCATCGATGATAAAAGATGAATTTAAACTCATAGAGTGAAAAATGAAGAGAGAGTTTATTGCACATTCAGAGAACACGGCTGGTAAGGTACATAAGCTGTCAGATCACCTTATACATACTGCGAAGCTTGTTGGCTTTTTCGCACCATCAGAAGAATTATATTCCCTGTTTTATCTTGCTGGTCTTTTTCATGATATTGGCAAGTTTCAAGATGGATTCCAAAAATATCTTCTTGAAGGAGGGAAGAAGACTCTGCACTCAGGGATTGGTGCTTTCTTAACGAGCACAAAAGGAAATAATTTTCTACCGCTTCAATTTGCTATCCAAGGACATCATGCAGGATTACCGAACAATGAAGATCGGAAACAAAACAACGATGAATATAAAGAAGAAAAACAACTTGTTGTTCTTATGCGGCAACGATTTGAGGAAATTTATCCAAATTGTCTTGATACAAAAGCAGAATATAATCTCCCAAATGATTTGTTATTAGTTGAATGTCTGACTCGAATACTTTTCAGTTCTCTCACTGATGCGGATTGGTTGGATACGGAGAAACATTTTGCACAAAAGAAGTTTGAAGCACGAAAAGCACAAGAACTTCATTATGGAAAACTTCTTTTGGCACTTGAAAATAATTTTGCTGCATTGCCAACGAAAGGGACAATCAATGAATTGCGCACCAAGTCCCGTAATGAAGCAATAAAGCACAGCAAAGAGTCGACTGGATTTTTCTCATTGCAACTTCCAACGGGATTAGGTAAGACACTAACATCAATGTATTGGGCGTTGAAATATGCAGAACACAATAAATTAAAACGAATCATTATTGTTCTCCCCTACATTAATATTATCGATCAGACTGCATCAATTTTTAAGGATATTTTCGGGGAAATCATGGTTCTTGAACATCATTCAAGTGTTATTGAAGATGATAATGAATATGCTGATGAATCTTTCGTAAAAGGACAAGCAACTTCAAGGCGCCTTGCGTGTGAAAACTGGGATGCCCCGATCATTGTTACGACCTCGGTTCAATTCTTCGAATCGCTCTTTAGCAACAAACCATTCAAATGCAGAAAGAATCATAACATCGCTAATTCGGTCGTTATATTTGATGAAATTCAAACATTACCCAAACAGTACGCAGAGCCTATTATTGTTCTGCTTAAATATTTTTCTGACCTGGCACATACGTCATTTCTCTTTTGCACAGCCACACAACCGGCATTTGCAAAGCGTGAAGGTTTTGATGGATTGGAAAAAATTAATCCGCTTATAAAGAAACCTGCAAAGTATTTTACTGCAACCCGGCGAGTCGATTATTCCTTTATCAACCGTTTGAAGCCGGTCCCTTTAGACGAAGTAAAAGAAATACTGTCCAAGGAAAAGGATTCATACTTAGCAATTGTAAACACGAAAACAATTGCGAAACAATTATTCGAGAGTCAGATATTGATTAACAAACATGAAAAATATTATCACCTTTCCACGGCAATGTGCCCGCACCATAGAAAAGAAGCTATTAAAAGAATCATCAGTGACTTGAAAGATAAAAAACGGATTACAGTTATTTCAACGCAATTAGTAGAAGCTGGAATTGATTTCGATTTCCCTTGTGTTTATCGAGCCATTGCACCGCTTGATGCAATCATACAAGCGGCAGGGAGATGTAATAGGAACGGAACATTAAGGAAAAAGGGACGTGTAATCCTTTTCAATCTTGAAAATCAGCGGTGGCCTGATCGTGCGTATGGAGCATGTGCTGCTTATACGCAGGGAATAATACAGGACGATAAAGAGTTACTACATCATTATAAATCTTTTGAAAGGTATTACGAAGTCATAACAACAACCTTTGAAGATACCGATAGATATGATATAACTGAAGAAAGAAAACGGTTCAACTTCAAGACTGTTGCCAATAGTTTCAAGATTATCAGAGAACAAACGACGACGCTGTTTATTAAAGAGTATTCAGACGAAAGCAGGAATTTATTTACAGAAATAGAGAAGACCTTTTTAATCAGCCGTCAGCAGTTACGCAACTTGCAACAGTTCAGTGTGCAAGTATATCCGAATTTTCTCGAAAAGTATAAAGGACAGATAGAATACTACAGAGATACGTTTCGTATTTGGCATGGCGTATATGATAAAGAGACGGGATTATCACCGAAAGATGTTGAAACAGTATTTTAATTTGTTTGTAGGATATTCATTCTTGAATGTCTTTAATGATAACGACACGCAGGAATGTGTGTCTACCGTAAAGAGTTATTTATAAAAAGGAGGAGTCATGAATAAAAATATTGTTCAAGTAAAAGTAACCGGAGACTTTGCTTGTTTTACACGACCGGATTTGAAGGTCGAACGAATGACATATCCCTGTATGACCCCTTCTGCAGCACGAGGAGTATTGGATTGCATTCTCTGGAAACCGGAATTTGTCTGGCATGTTCATCGTATCTATGTTTTGAAACCAGTGAAGTTTGCTTCGGTAAAGAGAAACGAGATTAATGCAAAACAAGGGAAAACACCAATCATCATTGAGAATAACCGCGCTCAACGGAATAGCATCATCTTGAAAGACGTTGCGTACATTATCGAAGCATCTGTATATCAGGCAACACCAGACAAGAAGAATCCGCCAAAGAAGTACGAGGAAATGTTTAGGCGTAGAACCGGAAAAGGACAATGCTGGCGCCGTCCATATTTAGGTACACGGGAGTTTGCTACCGAGTTTTCTTTGCCAACCTCAGATGATTTCAATAAAAGAAGCAAAGAAGATTTTCCTATCGGTAGTATGTTTCTCGATATGTGGTATGATGAGAATGGAACACCGAAGCCGAAATTCTTTTATGATGTTGCAGTGCGAGAAGGGATATTAGAATGCTCAGAAGAGTATAAACATATTCTCACCAGCAGTCACCAACGAGATAAATTACCCGATTATCAATCGCAGGTATTTCATAAATTCAATCTCGCAGAAGAAGCAGAGGAGGTATTATGATTCAAGAATTAGTGGAACTCTCAAAGCAGCTTAAAAAGAAATATCCAGAAGACTCATTAGAACACGATGCTCTTGATAAAGTACCAGTTACAATCGATTGTGTAATCGATAAACAAGGGAATTTTAAACAGTTTATTGTTCACGAAAAAAAAGAGACTATAACAGAACGAATTACAGCGAAGAAGGGAAAAGCTCGATTACTTGTAGACAAACCAGAAGAAGTGCTTGCAGTGGGATTAAAGGCAGAGCAAAAGCATAAATGGTTTTTAGATAAACTTCGCATGTATAAACACATAAATGGATTATCACCCGTAATTGCCTTCTATGAAACAAACAGTAAACAAGGAGTAAAAAAGGCTCAAAGATTATTCAACACACAAGTAGAAGAAAAGCAAAGGAATGGAAATATTGCATTCCTTCTTCAAGGCAAGAGAATTAACAATCAACAAACCTTACACAATGAAATAGTCAAACAATATGAAGTTTCCCTGAAAGAAAAAAGAAATCTCAGATTCGATCGATGTTCAATATGTGGTTCAAATGCATATCCAATAATTGACATGCCCCATGGAATGATCAAACGAGTTCCAGAAGGACAGACAGCTGGTTGCGCTCTGGTATCATACAATGATAAAGCATACGAATCATATGAATTCAAAGGAAACGAAAACTCATCAATATGTACACATTGCGCACAAGCATATGTTGGAGCGTTGAATTGGCTTCTTTCTCATGGAACACCGAGCCAGAACGACAAAGGAAAAGATATCTTCATCTATAAAAACAGAAAGCGCATCTCAAATGATACGGCCGTTGTATTTTGGCTCAGGAAAGCATTAGAGGCTAAAGACCTTGATTTACTTGATGAACCAGACGAAGAGAAGATTAAACGTATTTTCGAATCTATTGAATCAGGAAAAGTATTTGCAGTAAAAAATGCGAAATCGGACGTGTTTTATGCAATTATCCTAAGCGGAGCGGCGGCAAGGATAGCAATTAGAGAATGGATAGAAACAAGTCTTAACACATTACGGGCTAATATCGCTAAATGGTTCAGAGATGTTCAAGTTGGACAATACAATCCGGGCGAGAAGAAAATCACTTTGTATTATCCGCGATTTTGGGAATTGGTACGGTCTATTAAAAGTAAGGGAGGAAAAGATGTACGGCATGGGCGGATTGGAGCGACACTCTGGAAATGTGCGGTTATAGGTAATGCTCCGCCATTATGGGTTTTAAGCTCGATTCTTAATCGAATAAGAACAGAACAAGGAAATACGACAATAACACGAATTGCATTATTAAAATTAATCCTTAACAGAAATCCAAAAGGAGGAACAAAGATTATGACGGAACTAGATGAATGTAATATAAATATCGCTTATATATGCGGCCGGATATTTGCTGTTTTGGAATCGATCCAATATCATGCCTCCGGTGGAAATCTTAATGCTGGTATTCGAGAACGATTCTTTTCGTTTGCTTCTGCAATGCCAGCAACGGCATTCGGAAGGTTGATGAAACTTTCACAACATCATTTGGCAAAAATACGCGGAGAGAAGATCGGACTTGCCATCAACTTAGACAAAAAGCTGCAAGAATTGATCTGTAAGCTGGAAGGATGCCGATTCCCTGCTGTACTCTCCCTGGAAGATCAGGCAGGCTTTGCTATCGGATATTATCACCAACGGCAGCGCGATTTTATAAAGAACAAAAATGAGTAGGACATTCATTCCTGAACGTCTATGTGACGATAAACAAGAATGTGCTTCCCATAAAAACATTTTCTAACACAAGGAGACAAAACCATGTCTAGCGTAATTAAAAACCGATACGATTTCGTATTTCTATTCGATGTTAAAGACGGAAATCCCAACGGAGACCCCGATCAAGACAACCTTCCACGAGTTGACGCAGAGAACCAGGAAGGACTTGTAACGGATGTGTGTATTAAAAGAAAAGTGAGAAATTATATAGAGATAAAGTATGACAAGGAATCGAAGGATGTAAAAGACACTCATCAGATATTCATCAAACAAGGTAATGTGCTGAACAATGTAATTCAAAGCGCTAAGGGGGATGGCGTAATATTACGCCAAAAAGATTTATGTGAACATTATTGGGATATTAGAACTTTCGGGGCCGTACTCTCCACTGGAAAGGAAAAAAAGGAAGAACAGAATAATGATAAAGAAGAAAAGAAGGCAATAAAAGCCAAAAGTAAAAAAGGCAAGGGTGCCGGAACTGTAAGAGGACCCGTTCAATTTACATTTTCTCGTTCTGAAGATCGTATTTACCAAGCCGAGCATACAATAACACGATGTGCGGTCACAACTCCCGAAGAAGCTAAAAAGCAGGAAGAACGTGAGTTCGCTTCTACAATGGGTCGAAAAGCTACGGTTCCTTATGGTTTATATAGAATGCATGGCTTTGTTTCCGTTGTCGATGCAGTAAAGACCGGCTTCTCAGAAGAAGATTTGAATTTACTCTGGGAAGCTTTGCTCAATGCGTTCGAGCATGACCGCTCTGCCGCACGCGGCGAAATGAATCCACGCAAACTCATTGTGTTTAAGCATGACAGCCATATTGGCAACAAGCGAGCAGGCGAGTTGTTTGAAACAGTCGTGATAAAAAGAAAACCAACTGTAGAATTACCACGCGCATACAGCGATTATGAAATTACAGTACCTAAACAAGAAAGTCTCTCTAAGGGAATAACTTTAGAAGAGAAGTTATAGAAAACAACTGGTGGGCATTTATTCCTGAACACCATTTTAGGATGAGACACACAAGAATGTGTGTCCCACCAGAAATATTATTTTGTAGGTCAACCATTCTTGATTGACAATAAGGAATTATATGTTTCCCGAAGACGACTTGATACAAATCAGTGCGTTACAGCATTATGTGTATTGCCCGCGGCAATGCAGTATAATATATACTGAAAAACACATGGAATAATTGCTATTTCATTGCAATCATGTAATGATTATGAAATCACGATTCAAAAAGACAAATTACCAAAAGGAGTTGCTCTAGAAGAAAAGCTTTAAAAAAAATACTAACATGTAGAAGATTTCCTTCTACTAAGGTTAAACAAGATGGAAGGGAATCTTCTATTAAGTATCTAGTCACAGGTAAAGTTATGAACAGAGAAGAACATATAGAAGACGGGATGTATTACCATATTTATAATTGCGGGAACGACCGTCATAAAATATTCGGTGATGAGTAGAAGATTTCCTTTATCAAAGAATAATCACCGTGAAAGGAAATCTTCTACAGAGACAACGGAGTAAAATATGAACAGAGACGTACCTATAGAAAACGATTTGTATTATCATGTGTATAATCGCGGGAATGACCGTCATAAAATATTCGGTGATGAATCGGACTATATTGCTTTTATACGTAAGTTGAAATCACTCGCAGTAAAATATGCTGTTGAGGTGCCGGTATATACGCTTATGCCGAACCATTATCATTTGATAGCAAGGCAGACACAGATAGAAGGTCGCCTTCTACAAAGAGAGAACGTGTTAGAAGGCGACCTTCTTCCAAGACTTTCAAAGATGATGGGAGCACTGGCAACATCAGCGGCAAAACGATACAACCTGAAGTACGAACATATCGGACACCTTTTTCAGGGTCCATTCAGATATAAAATTATCCCTGAAAATGCACTATGGGATATTGCCTGTTACATACATTTAAATCCGGTACGAGCAGGATTTGTAAAGGAGCCGGAGAAGTGGGTGAATTCAAATTTTGCCGATTTTCTTGGTAAAAGGTTCCCTTCTGTACAGACGGAAACAAAGCAGAAGGAAACCTTTAACTCCGACTGGCAAGGCTACGCAGACTATGTGCAGGAGATTCTGCAAAACGGACGTGCGGAAAAAGAGTTATGGAAACGACTTCTGACACATGTAGAAGGTTTCCTTCAATATCAAGGTGAAACCATGCCAAGAAACATAAAAGGAAATACATGAAACCCAAAATACCTGCTGTTCCGCTTCCTGTTTGGAAAGAATTATACATAGCTGCTCAACAATTTTATTCGCTCAAGCCATGGGAATTGCTCGACGACTTAGACCTGGTCTGTGTGCACGATCCTGTGAGCGATACTACTGGATTTGGTGTGGTAATGGGGAGCGGCGGTACAATGTTTGGCTTCAGCTTATATAGGGGAATAGAAGGATTGGAAATATATAGGCGATTAATTAATCCCGATGCTAAAGACGATTTCCTTGATATATTCCATATTCAAAATTGTCTTAAAGTCGAATTTTGCTCTAAAGCAGAGTTGGAGCCGGAAGATCATCGTATTATTAAGCAGTTGGATATTGCTTTCAAAGGCAATAATACATGGCCGCAATTTAGAAGCCACCTGCCGAAATATGCTCCATGGTTTTTAACTGAAAATGAGGCAAGGTTATTAATTCTGGGATTGCGAGCTGCATGCCATCATTATGAACAAGTAGATAAAGGAATCATTGATGAATCTATGCAAAATAACAAGTGCCTTATGCATATTCCATCAAATGATTCCTGTTCAGCTTTTCACACCGAGTGGAAGCCGTTGCCCGTTATTCAGAATGCCGCCAATCTCTCTGTATTAAATCTTGCAGAAATCAATTCAATAAAAGGGAAACCCTTGAATCAGGATAAGGCATGGGAAGCTGATATTGTCTGTATTCCATCGGTTATTAATGAAGGTGATCGGCCGTATTTTTTGCGTATACCCGCACTTTGTGATGCTGACTCAGGATTTGCCTTTCAAACAAATCCGGCTTTACCGGAAATATCGAATCATCAATTATTATCAGATTCTATTTGCAGTGTGATCAATAAACTTGGTTATCGGCCTAAGACAATATTTTTTAAGAATACAGCCGATATTAAAGCTCTAAGTTCACTTGGAAAAACGCTTGAAATCTCAATTCGTAAAAAGAAAATTCTTAGGACAATTCTTGACTTTAGAGAAAATATGATGAGTTATTTTACGAAAGGAAAGTTTAATTAAATGACAGAAGACGATATCGGTTCTCCTGTCAAGTATCTACACCTATGTCTGTGTAGAATATAAAAGAAATTATTTTGTAGGTCAACCATTCTTGGTTGACATTAAGGAAACACATGTTCTCCGAAGACGATTACATACAAATAAGCGCACTACAGCATTATGTCTATTGCCCGCGGCAATGCGGATTGATACATGTTGAAAATGCTTGGAATGACAATATGTTTACAGTGCGAGGAGAAATTATGCACGAAAAAGTAGATACCGATACCTATGAGGCACGCGGAACAAAAAAGACAGTACACGGACTGAGAATACATTCTCAAAGACTCGGTATTGTAGGCCGCTGTGATGTTGTCGAGTTCAGAGATACTGCGAACGGCGAAGAAGTACTTCCCGTAGAATTTAAGTCCGGTGAGCCGAAAGAGGATATCAGCGACAAAGTACAATTATGCGCACAGGTTCTGTGTCTGGAAGAAATGCTTCGGATAAATATATCAAAAGCGGCTTTTTTCTACGGAAAGATACGAAGGAGAAATCAAATAGAAATAAATACAGAACTAAGGAACCAAACGGAAAACATAATAACAGCAGTGCATGATATTATTTCAAGCAAGAAAATACCGACAGCAGAATATTCTCGTAAATGCCGAAATTGTTCTCTTGAAGAAGTCTGTATGCCGAAGGCTATGAATGAAAAGAAGTTGAAAAGGTATATTAGGGAATTGTATGTACCGTGGGTCAATCATTCTTGATTGACCTTATTGTAATACAGTAATTTCACACAAGTAAACACGAGTTTTAAATATGAATTATTTTAATATGTGTCTCTCAACGACACACAAAAATGTGTGTTCCACAAAAGAAATATGAAAAAACATTTAAATACACTTTATATAACTTCGGATGATGCATACGTGCATAAAGAACGTGAAACGTTCGTTGTTGAAGTTGATAGCAAAAAAGTATTTCAGGCACCTGTACATACAATTGAAAATATAGTATGTTTTGGATTCAAAGCTCTTTCCCCTGCTTTAATGGCTTTTTGTGCAGAAAATAATATCGGAATAAGTTACCTTTCAGAATACGGAAAATTTCTTGCGCGCGTACAGGGTGCGCAACATGGGAATGTCCTTTTACGAAAAGCACAATATGCCATTGCCGACAATGAACAAGAATCCCTTTCAATCGCCCGGCCCATTATCGCCGCAAAAGTATCTAATTATAGAAATCTGCTGCAGCGTCATCAACGGAATCATCCGGAAGAATGCCCGCCTGAAGTGGATTCCGCTGCTACCATATTAGGTAACAGATTAAGTGATATTGAAAAATCAATGACGCTTGACGGATTACGTGGATATGAGGGAGAGTGTGCGAATATTTACTTCAGCGTACTCTCTTCGCTAATTATATCACAACAAGAAGATTTTACGTTCACAGGAAGATCAAAAAGGCCGCCGCTTGATCCCGCTAACGCATTACTTTCATTTTTATATGCAATTCTGGCAAACGATGTGCGTTCCGCAGTGGAAACTGTGGGGCTTGATCCACAAGTAGGATTTCTTCATCAATTACGATCCGGAAGGCCAAGTTTGGCATTAGATATTATGGAAGAGTTTAGAGCATATCTCGGCGATAGAATAATGCTGAATCTTTTAAATCTAAAACAAATTGTAAAAAGTGATTTTGAGATCCGGGAATCCGGAGAAGTGCGAATGACAGATGAAGCAAGGAAAACTATTCTTTCTGCATATCAAAAGAGAAAGCAGGAGGAGATAACTCACCCCTTTCTTAATGAGAAGGTAACAATCGGATTGCTGCCGCATATTCAGGCGCAGTTAATGGCTCGTTACATTCGAGGAGATATTTCTGAGTATCCGCCGTTTTACGTGAAAGGTTGACTTAATATGATGGTATTGGTAAGCTACGATGTCTCTACAAAGACTCCAGCTGGAACTACTCGGTTAAGGAAAATTTCAGAAATTTGCCTTGATTTCGGGATACGGGTACAGAATTCAGTCTACGAATGCAATATCGATCCTGCACAGTGGGAAAGCTTGAAAGATAAATTAATATCAATGTACAAAGCAGAAGAAGACAGCCTTCGATTCTATTTTTTAGGATCGAATTGGAAAAGGCGAGTCGAGCATTATGGAAAATCAACAATAGACGATATTGAAGATCCGATGATTGTGTAATAATATTGTGAATGTCATTCAGAAAGTAACGCTAACCGAAGCGTACAGGTAAATACAGGTACCTTAGCTTATTGAAATTGAGATAAAAATCGGGAAAATCATTTCAAATAGGCAAGTGTTCTTTGAAAAAGTGGTGGTATGCGAATGATAATAATATCCATTCGGAAATTAGTATTGTTCAAGTAGTAACAGTCGCGCCCCATGCGGGCGCGTGGATTGAAACATAAGAACGATGCTGCTGAAGCCGAAAAGGCATTGTCGCGCCCCATGCGGGCGCGTGGATTGAAACATCATACCAAACCCCCTTACTGTGCCACCAACTAGTCGCGCCCCATGCGGGCGCGTGGATTGAAACATTGTTCTATATGTCAATACATGAATTGTTTTCATGTCGCGCCCCATGCGGGCGCGTGGATTGAAACACACAAATACAAGCGGGAGTAATAAAAGTATGAGGTCGCGCCCCATGCGGGCGCGTGGATTGAAACCCGGGTATACGGCCCGAAAATTTGCATCGAGTAAGTCGCGCCCCATGCGGGCGCGTGGATTGAAACTTTTCAAATGGCACTATCGGAATAATAGTTATTGGTCGCGCCCCATGCGGGCGCGTGGATTGAAACGTTTGAGCTATAATGTATACGAAGCGAAATGAGAGTCGCGCCCCATGCGGGCGCGTGGATTGAAACTATTATTGACATACTATAAGTAGTGTATGCATTATGTCGCGCCCCATGCGGGCGCGTGGATTGAAACCTGCCTATTATCATGTTGTCAGGGAATGTATATTGTCGCGCCCCATGCGGGCGCGTGGATTGAAACGGGTAATATTTCTGGGCAAATAAAAATAACAAAACGTCGCGCCCCATGCGGGCGCGTGGATTGAAACCTGAATCAATAAATGTAACAGATGTATTGCCATTAGTCGCGCCCCATGCGGGCGCGTGGATTGAAACAGTCCATTGCTGTCGACAGATTGCGATCCTGCGCGTCGCGCCCCATGCGGGCGCGTGGATTGAAACGGGTCCTCATCGTCTGATACGTCGGGCGGTGATGGGTCGCGCCCCATGCGGGCGCGTGGATTGAAAC
>CAZYAM010000097.1:0-11382 GCA_964645575.1 uncultured Ignavibacteriaceae bacterium | reverse complement strand
TGCGCGTGTTCCTTATCTTTCAATCAATATACAAAAAGGAGAACCGATTTGCGAAACGCCTGTGACAACAAGGCTGGAAATACCTTCCTTGACATGCCTGCCGTTTTTGATTACCTTAACTATTGAATGTCATGGGTCAAACTCCAAAGAATATAGCCATTCTTGGCTCGACCGGTTCGATAGGCCGCAACAGCCTGTCGGTTATTAATAATCTTTCAGACAGGTTTAATGTTACATATCTTTCTACCAATACTAACATCGAACTGCTTCAAAATCAGATAACGCAGTTTAAACCACGCGGAGTTGTCGTACTAGACGAAACAAGAGCTCCAGCATTGCGATTAATTGTCGGTAATTCCGTTGAAATCCTGACCGGGCGCGAAGGCCTTCTGGAAATAGTCCGCCGTGATGATGTAGATGTCGTCGTCAATTCTCTTGTCGGATTTGCCGGATTGAAACCGACCATCGAAGCCATCAAACACCGTAAGAACATCGCACTCGCCAATAAAGAAACTCTCGTTATTGCAGGACAATTAGTCACTTCTCTTGCCAGAGAATACGGTGTTTCCCTTTTGCCTATTGACAGCGAGCACAGCGCTATTTTACAATGCCTTGCCGGCGAGCAATGGCAGCGAATTGCAAAAATTATTCTAACCGCATCAGGCGGGCCGTTTTTAAATATGCCGAAGGAAGAATTTGCATCTATTACGGTGGAGAAAGCTTTGAATCATCCCAACTGGAAAATGGGCAATAAGATAACGATCGATTGCGCAACGATGATGAATAAAGGATTGGAAGTGATTGAAGCTCACTGGCTGTTCGACATGCCGACGGAACACATCGACGTAGTAATTCATCCGCAGTCTATCATTCATTCTATGGTTGAATTTATTGACGGTTCGATTAAAGCACAGCTTGGTGTTCCGGATATGAAAATTCCAATTCAATATGCTCTCACCTATCCGGACCGTATTCAGCTCAACGGCAGCAGAGTCGATTTTCCGAAACTTCAAATGCTGACATTCCTAACTCCGGACCGGGAAAAATTCCGCTGCCTGCAATTGGCGTACGATGCAATTGCCCTGGGCGGCACCGCTCCTGCTATTATGAACGCCGCCAACGAGGTAGCGGTGCAAGCGTTTTTAGAGAGGAAAATCTCATTTCAGAGAATTCCTGAGCTTATCGAAAAAGCGCTTGTTAAACAAACAAACCATCTCTCCCCTGATTTAGAGCATACATTTCAAAGCGATCACAAAACACGGGAGTATGTACGAACTTTAATATAACTTCCTGCGTTAAAAAGAATATACAAATAGAATTAAGAATGAGTTAAACTTATGGATATAATTAGCACGTTATTTTATTTTATTATTACTATCGGTGTTCTTGTTTTGGTACATGAATTCGGTCATTTTCTTGCCGCAATTTCGTGCGGTATGCGGGCAGAGGTATTTGCTTTCGGTATGGGCAACAGGTTGTGCGGCTGGAATAAAAAAACCAAATTTACATTTGGTAAACTTCCAAGGGATCTTGATCTTGAAGGAGATACGGATTACCGCATTGCCATGTTTCCTATAGGCGGCTATGTTAAAATCTTAGGAATGATCGACGAAAGCATGGATACAGAATTCTTGAAGCAGGAGCCGCAGCCATGGGAATTCCGGTCAAAACCCAAATGGCAGCGCGCTATTGTTCTTTCTGCAGGCGTGCTTATGAATCTTCTTCTTGCTGTTCTAATCTTCTGGGGAATTATTTATCACCAGGGTAAAACGATCCGTCCAGTAACTGAAATCGGTTACGTAGTGAAGGAGAGTCCTGCTAATCTTGCCGGTCTGCAAAAAGGAGATAAGATTCTTTCGATCAACAATCAAACGATTACGAACTGGGATGAAATTGAGCTATCGATCTACACTGAATCTGTAACGAAAGACCTGGCGATTGAAATTCAGCGTGGAGAGCAAAGAATGACACTCCCGCTGCATCGCTCGGACGTGCCGGATATTTCCGAAGAGCGATTCGGTATTCTTCCATCCGGATTGACCGTTTACGTAGAGTCGGTTGAGCAAGGGAAACCGGCGGAGAAAATTGGTATGCAGCCGGGAGATACGATCCTGGCTGTAAACGGAATTGCTGTAGGCATGGGATCGCTCCAGGATGAAATACATGCAAACGCAGGAAAAGAAGTACTTCTAACATGGATGCGTGGTACTGAAAAAATGGACGCACGCGTTACGCCAAATGCCGAAGGATTCATCGGAATCGGACTCGGGACAGTATACAACGGTCCTACAGATCACAAGAAATATTCTTTCTTCTCGGCGCTTCCGGCGGGCATCATGGAATTAAAAACTACCAGTGTTCTTTTCCTTTCAAATATTTACCAGTTAATAGTAGGTAAAGCTTCACTTAGTAAATCGGTGGGCGGACCGGTAAAAATTGCCCAAATGGCAAAGAGATCGGCAGACAGCGGAATAATAAATTTCTTTGGATTTATCGCCCTATTAAGTATAAGTCTTGCATTGCTTAATATTCTTCCATTTCCGGCGCTGGACGGCGGTCACCTTGTATTTTTGGCCTATGAAGCTGTATTTCGGCGGGAAGTGCCTGCAAAAGTGAAAATTGTTATTCAGCAAACGGGATTTATTTTATTGCTTGTGTTATTGGCGTTCGTTCTGTATAATGACGTTATAAATTTCTAAATTACCTCGCTGTGATAGTTGTCAATGTGCATTATTGCTTCTTCAATTAACATGAAGTCAGCATATTAATAATCCAAAGGAGTTCAGTGCTATGAAAAGCATAAAAGCATTGCTGTTGCCCCTGCTGGTTTGTATTGTATCGGGGGTATTCTATAACACCGCTTCTGCGCAAACACCGATTGTTACAACGGAAATCAATCTAAGCGAGTATGACGTTATTTTTCTTACGGATTTTTTTGATGTTAAAGCAGACAAACTTAGTTCGGCTGCACCCGGATTCTCCGTGAGAATAGACGGAATTCCGAATGAACTGATATACCTCTCGGTAAAAGCCGTTGCACGACTCCGCGGAGGAAACGGTGATGCAGGAGACGATCCTCTTGTTTCAGGATGTACAAAGGATATTGATCGTCACATTATTGGAAATTCTTCCGCTGCTGGAAGTCTTATATTGACCGCGCGTGATTTTGCAAAAGGGGGAATTGCGAGCCTTATCCCTACGAGGTGCAGTTATTCGGAAAATTCGGCACTTAAGAAAAAAATAAGAGATGCTGCGTTAATTACTTCCACGGCTCCGCCCGGAACCTATCAGCTTCTTATTAATGTATTTCTTGTGAGTACAAACAGGCAGATAGCAGGAGATTCAAGAACAATAAATGTTGCTTACTCGACTCTGAGCGAAGTATTTGTTGAAATAAACGAACCGAAAACAGGAAGTTGTTTTAATCACTTAAATCCGACTTTCAGCTGGACTTGTACAGAACCCAGTGTTACCGTTCGCGTCTTTGAAGCAGGATTGAATCATCGCTCGCCTCAGGATGCACTTACCGGAGGTAATCCCTATCTTGAACAAACCGTTGTCGGGACGAATACTCTGACGTATCCGGCGAATGCAAAACGTCAGCTTCAGGAAAACAGAGCTTATGTGCTTCAGGTAGAAGCAAATGTTTCAACGACCCGCGGATCTATGAAAAGCGTAAGTGAACCGGTTGTCTTTCGCATTACGAATGATAATCTCGGAAGAATACTTGACAATTTCATGAATTCCATTCCCGGAAATGCAGCTTCAGCTTATTTCACGCTTCGAGGAGAGACGATTAAATGGATACCAATTGTACCTCTCTATGGGAATATGACATTGGACGGCAGTATGCTTTCGGAAGGCGACCTGCAAATATTGCTGAATGAACTCTCCACTCGGCAAGACTTAAAACTCGAACTTAGTGTTGAAAATCAATAAGCGCTAAAGGAGACGGCCATGACAAAAAAGATTATCGTAATCGGTGTTATTATACTCCTTGGAGTGCTTTCGCTGGGGCAAGTTAGGAAAAAGGATAAAAAAGATATCTCTGCCTATATAGTGAAAGTAATTCGGGATGTAAATATGAAATCTCCCACAAAAGGATGGCAGAAAGCAATTCCACTCAGCACGCTGAAATCCGGTTATGAAGTGAAAACGGAAAAAGGATCCCTGGCAATGATTTCTTTTGCGGATCAATCGAAATTGATTCTCCGTGAGAAATCTATTGTCACTATTAAAGGCGAAGTGAAGGGAAAGCAAATTCTCAGCCGCAGCGTGCATATGGATCATGGTGACATGCTTTTCAATGTAAAGAAAGCGGAGTCGGAACAATTCAGATTTTCCTCTCCTATTTCTGTTGCGTCTATTCGCGGCACATTGGGCGGTTATGTCTCAGGCGGTGCCGTAGATTCTTTGACCATTGCTGAAGGCCTTGCAGATTTTTTAAATTCAGTATCCGGTAAAAAAGGGACTGTCGGTGCAGGGCAGACCGGTGTCGCAGATAGTACCGGTAATTTCAATATCGGCAAAGCGAATCAGCAAACACTGAATAATATCAGACGGAGCCAGAATATGGATGATTTCGGCTCCGGCCAGGACGGCATAGGCCCGGATTTCGGTCATCTTAAATCAAGACATACCGGTTCAGTACGTGCCAACTTATCTTCATTTCAGGGAAAAGCAATAGCTGCAAGCCTTTTCTATCGTGTGCAGAATGAACGCATGTTCAATGAACTTCCTTTGACCGTTACAGGGCAGGTTGCAACAGGTCAATTGCCGGCAAATAAGGTAAAATATCCGAAACTGGAATACTATCTCTCAATAAAACTGAATGATGGTTCTATTGTACTCGTACCGGAAGACGGACAGACAAAACCGGCTGTTGTTCCGGTAGAGGCGGCACGGCGTGAACTTCGCATACCGGGTCAAACAGGCTCTTTACAAAAGAAAGTAATTGTGATAAGATGGAATGAATAAAAATCCTGTTATTTCGGGTCTTGCTTCACATAGATGCTTTTTATAAATTAAACGGCGGGCGTAATGTAGCCCGCCGTTTCTTTTTGTCTTCGATTTTTTAAGTTCAAGCAATACACTTCATTGAAGGTGGTTTATATGAACAAGACCCTCTCTAAAACCGTTGCCTTTTCATTTCTATTCATTGCGCTGTATCTTCCGGTTGTTTATGCGCAGGTCAGTCAGTATGTGATTGAAGTTAAAGTACCGACAGCCGTTGAGAAAACGCCGCTTTCACTCAGTGTTGAATTGACACAGAATACTCAAATCCGCAGAGTTATACTTCATTATCGGGAATTTGGAAAAACGGAATTCAAACAAACCGATATGCTTCTTTCCGGACGTACCGCAGCTGCGACAATACCGGCTAAGGCAATGATACCGCCTTACATTGAGTATTATATAAGTATGCGACTTGCGAATAATAAACAAGCAACATTTCCCTCTGAAAATCCCGAAACAAATCCGCTGAAAATTCAGGTTAAAGAAATGGACGAGAAAGATCTTGAGGTGCGTTTTCTAAGTCCTGAACCAGGCGAGACAGTGGCTGCAGAAGATCTTGCAATTGCAGTCTCATTAATGTTTGCATCAGACGCTGTTGATATAAAACGCACCCGCATTTACCTTGATGGAGAGAATGTCACGAGTGAAGCGTTAATATCGGATGATGTGTTGCTGTACAGTCCGAAAAATTTTGATAAACCGCTCGGTCTTGGCTCGCATTCAATTAAAATAGAATTGATAGATACGCTTGGAAAAGCATATTACACGAAACAGCAGAATTTCAATCTTTCTACAGCTACGGCTATTGAAGAGCAAAAGTCCAAGCTTCAATATAACGGCAATGCGCAGGCTGAATTCCGGAACGAGAAAATTGATGTCACTACAACACAATATATTCGCGGCGATGTTCATTTGGGAGGCGCATATAAGGATTTGAAATTCAACGGCGATATGCATTTGACAAATGAAGAAAAATCATATTTGCAGCCACAGAACAGGTTTTTGGCATCGTTTCAGGCGGCTGACTATGCAAAAGTGCAAATTGGCGATGCATATCCGCAGTTTCCTTCGCTTTTAGTAAGCGGTAAACGTGTTCGGGGTATTACAGGTTCCGTCACACTCGGTTTTTTCAATCTTGATGTATCATACGGGAAAACGGATCGTGCAATCGAGGGTACATTAGGCAACCTGGTAAGCTATGGCGATTCTTCGGCAGCAGCGAGCAGATTAAAAGAAACGATTTTTGAAAGATACGGCGAACAAGATTCAGTTTATTATCGTATGTTCACCTCCGGTACTTTCGGACGCGACTTTTTTGCAATACGGCCGAGTTTTGGAAGCGGAGAACATTTTCAGTTCGGTCTTACATATTTGAAAGCTAAAGATGACTACGGTTCCATTAAATACGGGACATATCCAAAGGAAAACTTTGCCGTAGGCGCTGATTTGCTTCTTGCATTTGATGATCAGAGAGTGAGATGGGCAAGTCAGGCAGCAATTAGTCTCGAGAACAATGATATCTCAACGGGCAGTTATTCCGACGATGAGATTAGAGATTTCAAAGGCGTCAATGATCCGACTAAAACACCTCAGCAGCAAGAGGAAGCCAGAAAAGAAGCCGATGACTTAATAAAGATAGCAAAAATCATTCGTTCTTTTATTACGGTTAACGCTGATTTATCGCCATTGAATCCGATAAAAGGAATGCCGTCTCTTGCGGTTGAATCGGAATTATCATTGAATTACTTTAATAATTATATCCGCGCTATGCTGTTCCGGAGAGGCATTACATATGCCTCGTATGGAAATGATTTTGTTCAGAACGATATTGCCGGCATCAATGTCTCCGATCGCGTCCGGTTTTTAGACAATAAAATCATGGCGGGTATTTCATATGAAACCAAATGGAATAACACGCAGAATGACGTAAATGCTCCGACAACAACTTACAATACATTGAATACATCTGTAACAGCATATCCCGGTGTTCGACTTCCGTCGTTTACTGTCGGGTACGGCCTGTACACACGTAAAAATCCTATCGATCTAGCTTTAAGCACAACACAACTCGATTCACTCCTTGTTGCCGATGAGAAGACCGACAGATTCTTTCTCTCCGCGAATTACGATTTCCGAATGGTTGTAAAAAATAGTCTGACAGCATCTTTCAGCCTTGCAAACAAAAAAGACAAAACGTTTTACAAACGTGATCAAGACAATATAAATTTTTCAGCTCTGGTCGTCTCGTCCTTTTCTATTCCGCTGCAGACAACCTTTGGAGTTATTGTAAGCCATACGGCTGCGTATTCCATGCCGGACTCGACAGGTGCGTATTCGAATATCACACAGACGTTTAATTATCAAACTATTTCTCTCGGTGCACGATACCGTTTGATGAACGACCGTCTTAATCTGCTGACGACGGTTGCACCGTCGTTCGGTGATTTTAAACGGCTTCTTCTGCAAGCGGGCGTAGAGTATCAGGTAATGGAAAATCATTATCTCGTAAGCCAGTTCGATTATATCAATAATTCGGACAGAGCGGGTGATGTAATCTTTAGTCTCTTGTATCGATTTGTGTTCTGACAAACTTAGTGACGTAACGAGGACTTCGTTTCTAATTCTATATGAAGAGAAACGGAGTTTTTCCTACTGTACATCTTAAAAGGAATCAGAATTATGGCTTCCTATGAATTCAAGAAAAAAATCCTGCCATTTCTCATAAAGGTTCTAATTGGATTAGGCATTGGCGTGTTTGTTGTAATGATCGGGGAAGGATGGCTTTTCGAATTGAACTTCTTAAGAGATATCGATCTGCTGACGATTGATTTTCGCTACCAGAGTAAATACGAACGCGAAGTGGAGAAACGTGATCTCAGTCAGAATGGAAATGTCGCAATCATAGGCATCTCCGACGAGGATCTTATTGCGCTGCCGGAACCGTTTCCGTTTCCCCGGTCTTATTATGCTCATATCGTCGAGAATTTAAATCGCGCCGGCGCAAAAGTGATAGTGCTCGATTTAACTTTTGAATCACTCAGTAAAATTAGTGCGGACGATAGTCTAATGCGGGTGGCATTAATGAATAATGATAATGTCATACTTGCTGCAAAAGTGCAAACAGGCGGAACAAGCGAAAAATATGATGTACGCAGCACCGAACGTTCGTATGATAACATCTTCTACGATGTTGATAAAAATATCGGAGTAGTAAATATTTATAAGGACCGTGATGATGTCTGCCGATCTTATTTTCCAATGCTCGATGTTAAGGGTTATTTAACTCCGTCACTCGGATTAGCGGCTCTCAATAGAGCCTATAAACTCAAACCGGAAGCAGTTGTCGGTTTGACGGACCAGTACTTTATTTACCGGGATCGTTCTATTCCGAGATACCAGAGCTCTACATTTTTACTCAACTATTATGGCCCGGTAAAATCATTCCCTTATTACGATTTCTCAAAAGTAATAGATGATTCGTCGTTTAAAACGAAAGATGAGATCCTGTATGAAACGGATCTTAACCTGTTCGATGAAGAGACGATGAGCAGGTTTAAAAATAAAATCGTTCTTATCGGCTCTATAATGCCGGAAGAGCGCGATTTCCACAATATCCCGTTATTCATAGAAGAAGGCGGCAAGAAGAACTATGCGATGAATGGTGTAGAGATTCACGCAACTGCTATTCAGAACGTAATCGATAGGAATTTTATCTCGATGTTCAGTCCGATGACGGAAAGTATTATTATCATCCTTCTCGCACTGTTTACTTTTATAGGATTACTGGCGTTAAAACAGATTCATATGCGGCATGCATGGCTGTTGGAAATCGGCGCCTTCCTTTTAATGGTTTTACTTATAGGTGCGATATTCGAGATTTCTGTCTTTGCTTTTGTTAATAACAATGTTTTGATGAATGTAGTGAATCCATGCCTTGCGATCATCCTTGCGTACTTCGGCACGGCGGTCTATCAATATCTGGTTGAGCGGCAGCAGAAAGCAATAATAAAGAATATGTTCAGTCATTATATCAATCAGGCCGTTGTGAATGAGCTGGTTGCAAATCCGGAAAAAGCAAGATTAGGCGGCGACCGCTGCGAGTTAACAATCTTCTTTTCCGATATCGCAAATTTTACAAATATTTCTGAACAGTATCACGGCAAGCCGGAAGGATTAGTAACGCTTCTAAATGAATTTCTGGATGAGATGACGCGCATGGTGCTGAAATATGATGGAACGCTGGATAAGTATGAAGGCGATGCGATCATGGCTTTCTGGGGCGCCCCGATTTCTCAGAATGATCATGCGCTTCGCTCTTGCCTGGCGGCTTTAAACATGCAAAAACGGTTGGAAATACTGCGAAATAAGTGGGCTAAGGAAAATAAACCTGCGCTTATAATGCGAATAGGGATTAATACCGGAACGGTAATCGTAGGTAATATGGGCGGTAAAGATCGGTTCGATTATACCGTTATCGGTGACAGTGTAAACCTTGCATCGCGGCTCGAAGGCGCCAACAAGCAGTATAAATCGAATATTATGATCAGCGAGTTTACATATGCACACGTGAAAGACAAAGTCGTTGTACGTGAGCTCGATTTGATTCAAGTGCAAGGCAAAAACGAACCGGTGAAAGTGTACGAACTGATCGGAACTACGAAGACGGAGATGAGCGGCAACAAGCGGCAGTCCCTTGAGCTGTACCACGAGGGACTAAGACTATACCGTGCACGGCAGTGGGACGAAGCAAATGCTTACATGCAGCAGGCGTATTCGCTCGATGAAACATGCTACGCTGCACAGATTTATTCTGAACGTGCGAGCTTGTACAAACTGACTCCTCCGCCCGACGATTGGAACGGTATCTTTATTATGACATCGAAGTAAGTATTGTTCGATAGATTCTACTCCGGGGGATTTTTATGGGATCGATTTGGTTCTGCTAAGATTTTATAAAGGGGATTTACCCGCTAGAAAGCATGACGTAATTGGTTGGGGAAAATCGGAAATAAATATCTCTATTCAATCCCTTTAGGTTGTTTTTGTAGGGGCGCAAAGCATTGCGCCCGGACAAATTCGACAAAAAGGCAATCGTTATTACGGTTTAGGAAATTTTGAATCACACGAAGCGTGATACAATATCAGGCCTCCGGCTGCTCAGAATGACAGATACTACTTTCTGAAAGCTTTGCTTTCTTGTTAAAAAAGGTTTTATCATTCTGATTCCAATAAATTGTTCGCTATTTTTTTTGGTGGGAATCTAGGTTTAAAAATAATGTGTAGGGACACGGCATGCCGTGTCCCTACTGTGCAAATATTAAGGTAGAGACGCGATTAATCGCGTCTTCTTTGTCGATAGCAAGATGAGAAAGAAATTGACGAATTTCGGTTTCAGCCATTTTCATTGGATGTCGTTTATGATGGAATAGAATGAATTGACGAATCCAATAGACATATGCCTCTTCGGTACGTTTGCTGAGATGTTTCAAACGGATGCATTGACGAACTTGATCGAGCAATTTAGGCTGCCGCATAGAATTCCTTCTTTGATTTTATATTGACAAAATAATAATGAAATTATATATTGGCGCAAGCGCTGCATTGCCAAGATAGCAAAAAGAAAAATGAATGGGAAGAGGTATGAGTGGAGCGCTAAAATTACAAAGGTTGTGCCAAAGCATGCTTAGATGTAAGGGGTATTCGTAGTGTATACAATAGTAGACAAATCCATAATAACCTATATTACATGGACTGATCCATATAATATATATTACGCGGACTATTCCGAGTAACATAAACTGTTTGGACTTGTCCGTCTAATCATAGTTAGGCGGCACACATAGGAAAGAGATTTTATGAAAATCACAACAGGTGTTATTCTATTCTTATTACCATATATCTTTGGTTGCTCTCCAACCCATAATATACTGAACATTGAACCTAATGATTTTAAATTACCGCCACTATTGATTCTTGGGGACACAACAAGGCATTCTATATCTACTGAAGATAGTACATCTGTACGTGATTCAATTAAGTACGATGTTGAACCAAGCGTTTTACATCAAGCTAACCCCGTGTATCCTCCATTGGAACTTGCCCTTGGTAAAGAAGCCGATGTATTTGTAAAAGTGTGGGTTACTAAAGAAGGGAAAGCTAGGCAAGCCATTGTTTTTAAAAGTTCCGATATGCAATTTAATAGAGCTGCTGCCGAGGCCGCAATGCGATATGAATTTAAGCCAGCAGTATTAAAAGGAAAACCTGTAGCTGTTTGGGTGTATATTCCTTTTCGATTTCGGTTGAAATGAGGTTGTGCCGCCTAACCACTTTAAAAAGGAATAAGTCAAGAGAAAAAAGTACTCCCGA
>CAZYAM010000096.1:4864-11449 GCA_964645575.1 uncultured Ignavibacteriaceae bacterium | reverse complement strand
GGCTTGAAAAAAGGAAAAACCTCCATCTCAAAAAAAGGAAATACTTTTATCCGTAGAGCTCTTTTTATGCCTGCTCTTTCAGCCTGCAGAGCAAATCCCCAAATGAATAACCTCTATCAGCGTCTCGTTGCTAAAGGCAAAAATAAAAAACTTGCCGTCATCTCTGTCGCTCGTAAATTACTCTTGCTCATCTATACCCTCTGGAAAACAAATTCTATCTACATCCCGAACTACAAACCGCTCAAACACGTTTAAGATTTAAGCTGTCTCTTGTTCTTTGACATACTTTTTTTATGCTAACTCTTGACTTTTATCACAGTACCTGGTTAGGCGCCGCCGTTTAAATGTTTTGTTGAATAGAATATATTTTGCTTTGCCTCTTCTACCGACGTAGCAATAAGACCACGCCTGTTTTTAAGATCCTCAACGTATGCTGGATCGGGACAATTACAAACTAATCCACGAATGTGTACAATATAAATTAACCAACCAAATAAAATTATTTTAACACGAGTTTCATCTGATGAATATTCAGGATTAAGACGATGATAGCAATCGTATTGTCTCGAAGTGAAACTTTCAATATTGATTTTATCGGATAAATCGCCATTGACGATATATGAACGAATAAAATCCAAGCGCCTATCTAATATGAACTCATCCAGTATTACACAAAGATAATTATAAGCAATTAGCAAAACCAATCGTGGGTTCATTTCAGGTTTTTTAATAGCAGGAAAATATGATTCGATTCCCCAGCGAACAACTTCAATAGATTTTGACAACCTTATCTTTTGGTTGTCTGGTGTTTCCTTCAATCTTTGCAAAGCATTTTCAATCTCATCAGGAGTCAACCCTTCCTTTGAAAGCATCGATATAATATTTTTCTGCCCTTTCTTTGTATCAAAAATGATTGAGCCATCATCTTTCTTTTGAGCTTGAGTCTCGAATCTCCCATCCTTGAATTTAGTAATAACAGATTTGCCGGTAACATCTTTGGCCATATATTTTTGACCATGCTCCATCGACGCATAAAGGTCGGGAAGATCATCTTTAAGATTCTGGATGGCAAATCGTAATACCGGATCTTGTCGTGCTTGTGAGACAAGTTTACTACCGAGAACACTATTACAGTTAACACATTGGATTTCAGCTTCGAGTGTACCACCAATAGATTCATGAATAATATGTTCGGATGTCAACGGCTTTGGTTCCAAGCATATTGCACAACGGTTAATATTTACAGGAACTATCATATTTCATTTTATCGGCGGCGCCTAACTATAATTAGACTGCGAACCGCAGCCTAATATGCGTTTTTTGTGTGTTAGACTGCATATTGCAGCCTAATATGTGATTAGTTGGAATATTATAAATAATCATAGACGTGTGTAACCCTCGTATTTTTCATTTAATTTCTCAAGAACTGTCATTGGCGGTCCCCCAATGGTATAATCAGCGATTTGAGATTTTTACTACTTTAAATATACATGTTTCTCGATATGAGGGCAAGTTTAAATTTAAAGTATGGTTATCACTACTTTCCCCCGGGCGCGTCCTTCTTCAAGATACCGCAGGGCCTCGGCAGTTTCATGTAACGGGTAACGTTTATCTATAAAGGATTATCTTTTTGTAGGGATTGATTAATACATTTCCCTGCAAATGGCCGGGTTGATAATATTTCTTGTAGAGACGTTCAATTGAACGTCTCTACGATGGTTATATTTGCGGAAACCTTGACAATGGTTCTTATATTTTTACTACTGTATCGGCGCTGACGGAGGAGCTTCAGGTTTTTTCTTTCCGAAAATTCCGTAACCGATAAGCCCGCCTATCATGGAAAAAATTGGGTAAAGAATTAGTCCGAAAAGAAGATCGCTTAAAATATCCCTGAATCTAATTCCTGCGTTTATGGATTTTTGAAGTTCTGCGATCATCTCGTCTACCTGGCTTGAAGTTTCCGGCGGCAGAGTTCCTTGCTCTTCCGCCCAGGTTAATAATCTTATTGCGATGTTTTTATCAACCGGCCCAAATATCAGAATGCTCAGAATATTGACAACAGTTCCGATCAATGCACCGGCCAATCCCGCTATAATACCGAGTATTAAAGCGTCCGAGGATTCGAGAGGCGGCGTTTCATTATTAAATTCCTGCTTGTACAAATATAAACTCAGCAAGCCGCATAGCATAATGCCTCCGCAGCAGCAGCATTTGTTTAAAATGGAAATAGCAGGTAAACCTGTAATGATTCCGATAATGAATCCGCCGAGAAGTGCGGCGCGCAGTTTACTGGGTTTTTCTAACATATTGAACAGCTCCGGGATCTGATGAACGGTTATTATTTCGGGTATAAAGTTGTGAATAAGCTTCAATAAAAATCGGTATGACAAACCATGCCATACTTATGCCGAATAAAACACCTGTAATAAGCCGGGTTAGAGGCGTGCCTGTATGAATGCCTGCGACACTCAAAACCACATCGATAGTCAAAGGAATTACTGCTACGAGAAAGAATCCTATGGCAGGAAAATTCTTTCGATTTAATATACGCAATAAAGGCATCGCTATTAGTCCTGAAAGGAATCCCAAATAAATACCACTGCAGCGGATACATACGCCGATTTTTTCTCCTTCTATATGAAACGAACGTGCATCGTCCTGGTGGCAGACATGCGAGAAGAATGAATAGAGCATATCTGCGCCTTGTGTCCATCCGGCATGTTTCAGAAGCGGTGCGGCAAAGATTCCTATACACCACAGTGATATAAGAACGGTGAAGAATCTATATAATCGTACGTGCGATTTCATAAAAGCGTGTTGTTATTATCGGAACAAAAGCTCTCTTTGTCAAGTTTACTTTTTCATAGACTGCTTTTTCTTTTCGTTGATTTCATCGTATAATTTTTGCTTATTATAACTCAACGTAATTACTCGGCAGTTATTGAGTATACAACTAAATAGCTCCCTCTTTTCATTAGGAGAGGATCACTTATCCGCCATGTTTTAGGCGGAGGGTAAGGTAGACGAAAACGAATGACCCCACTCCCGAAGGGATCCCTTTGGGACTTAATCCTCCCCTATAAGGGGAGGAAATTATATAGTGGTAATATTGCACCATCCAAAGCCATGTTGTCTTACTTATAATTTGATTTTTTTACCGTGGAAGATATAAAGGGTCACAGATGTAATAGAAGGTAAATATTTACATCCCTTTTTATTTTTTTTATAAACGTACACAAACATTTGCAGAAATATGATATTATGAATCAACAGGAACTTTCAAAAGCATATAATCCTAAAGAAGTTGAAGATAAATGGTACTCTTTTTGGGAAACAAATCGGCTGTTTCACGCTTCCGTTAATAAAGATAAAAAACCGTATACAGTAGTTATTCCTCCGCCGAACATTACCGGTATCCTTACAATGGGTCACGTGCTGAACAACACCCTTCAGGATGTGTTTGTCCGGTGGAAACGGATGCAGGGATTTGAAGCATGCTGGATCCCCGGTACCGACCACGCGGGCATCGCTACACAGAATGCCGTCGAAAAATCTCTTGCGAAGGAAGGCAAACACCGCCGCGATATCGGGCGCGAAAAATTTTTAGAAATAGTCTGGCAGTGGAGGGATAAATACGGCAGCACGATTATTAAGCAGTTGAGAAAATTAGGCGTTTCGTGCGATTGGGAACGCGAACGCTTTACGATGGATCAGGGATTATCCAACGCAGTTAAGGAAGTCTTCATCCGGCTTTTTGAAAAAGGACTCGTATACCGTGGTAAATATATCGTAAACTGGTGCCCGCAGCACCAGACCGCACTGAGCGATGATGAAGTCGACCACTCGGAAACAAACGGCAATCTATATCATATCAAGTACCCGATTGCCGGCTCAGATGATTTTGCGGTCATTGCCACAACCCGGCCGGAAACAATGCTCGGCGATACTGCGCTTTGTGTACATCCGAAAGATGAGCGGTATAAGCACTTGATAGGGAAGACTGCGATTCTTCCCATCGTGGGGCGCAAACTGACTATAATTGCAGACGACTATATCGATTTGAGTTTCGGAACCGGCGTTATGAAAGTAACTCCGGCACACGACACAAACGATTTTCTTCTCGGCCAGCGTCATGAACTTGAGCAATTAAACATTTTAGATGAAACCGGACACTTGAATGCGGCAGCGCCGAAGCAATATGAAGGTATGGACAGGTTCGAATGCCGCAAACAGCTTGTAAAGGATTTGGAAGCGCAAGGATTTTTGGTGAAAATCGAACCCTATGTGCATAATATCGGCAAATGCTATCGATGCCACACTATTATAGAGCCATGGCTTTCCGACCAGTGGTTTGTGAAAATGAAACCGCTCGCCGATCCGGCGCTGCGTGTTGTAAACGAAGGCAAGATTCATTTCCATCCCGATCGCTGGACGAAAGTTTACGAGCACTGGATGACAAACATACGCGACTGGTGCATCTCGCGGCAAATCTGGTGGGGTCACCGCATACCCGTTTACTATACGCCCGACGGAAATTACACTGCGGCGCGAAGCGAAGAAGAGGCGCGAAAGAAATTGGGTGTCGGCTCTGAAATTGCGATTCGTCAGGATGAAGATGTGCTTGATACGTGGTTCTCATCATGGCTCTGGCCTTTTTCCACGCTCGGCTGGCCCGAAGACAATAAGGATTTGCATTACTTCAATCCGACCGACACTCTGGTGACGGCGCCGGATATTATTTTCTTCTGGGTTGCGCGCATGATCATGGCGAACATGGAATTTATGAAAGGAACTCCGCGCGCTGACGGCAAATCCCGTAAAAAAGACGAAGACCTGATTCCATTTCGCGACGTTTATTTCACGAGCATTATACGCGATATGGAAGGCCGCAAGATGAGCAAGTCGCTCGGTAATTCACCCGACCCGCTTGATGTTATCGATCAGTACGGCGCCGATGCTCTGCGTTTCACTGTCACGTATCTCGCACCGCTCGGACAGGATGTATTATTCTCGGCAGAGAAATGCGAGATAGGCAGAAATTTCGCCAACAAGATCTGGAATGCAGGCCGTTTCTTATTGATGAACAAGAACGAAATTCTCGACGATAAACCGATTTTACTCGATAAGCTTCCGGCGGAGCATCTCGATCTTGCCGACCGCTGGATACTCTCGCGGCTCAATCAGGCCGTGAAAGCATTCAATGGATCGCTGAATGAATTTCACGTCAATGAATCGGCGAAAATTATCTACGATTTTATCTGGCATGATTTCTGCGACTGGTATGTGGAATTGGTGAAGACGCGTTTCTACGGCGACGAATCGAAGGAAATAAAATCGGCAGTTGTTACACGCGCACTGTGGATTTACGATCAAGCTCTGCGGCTGCTGCATCCTGTAATGCCGTTTATTTCGGAAGAGCTCTGGCAGCATCTCACGGATCGAAAAGGACAGTCGCTGGTCCGGGCTGAATTTCCTGTTGTGTCCAAGAAGTATATCAATAAAAAAATCGAAGACGAATTAAATTTTGTCATTAAAGTTATTGAAGCGGTGCGGAATATCCGCGGAGAGCTGAATGTTGCACCTTCCAAACAGATCGAAGTGCATATGTTTTTGCATGGCGATAAAAATGAAAAATTCCCTGAAAGCGCCGGCAATATGCAGGGACTTCTTAGTTATATCGACCGCCTGTGCCGCGCAAAGACAGTAACGACATGGAACGGCAAATCGAAGAAGATCGAACGCCCTAAAGCATCTGCCAGTGCAGTAGTGGATGGAACGGAAATTTTTGTTCCGCTGGAAGGTATTATCGATCTTGATGCCGAGCGGAAGCGGCTGGAAAAAGAAATTACGCGCCTGCAGGGATTAATAGACGGTATCTCAAAGAAGTTAGCAAATCCAAATTTTGTCGATAAAGCTCCGAAGGATGTCGTGGAAAAAGAGCGTGAGAAGCAGATGAATATATCGATGAATGTGGGGAAGTTGAAAGCGAATTTGGAGCAATTAAGCCAATGAGCCAATAAGCCGATGAGTCGACCCGCCAAAAAACCGGCGGGCAAGTGAGTCGTTGAGTAGATGAGTAGTTGAGATGGGGAGACATTGAGTATTTGAGATGTTGAGAGGGGGAGAATCGGGAAACTTCCGAAGTTTCTCTGCGTTCACGCATAAGAAAACTTCGGAAGTTTATACACTGTCGAGTAAACTTCGATGGACTTCTCGAGCGGGCAAGTGAGTCGATGAATCTATGAGTAGAAGAGATGGGGAGAAATTGAGTATTTAAGATATATTGAGAGGGAAGCTGCGAAAACCTTATCAAGGTCATAAATGTAGAGTCCGGTCCGTGACCGGACTTTTTTTATCGTTGTTTCGATATCTTGACGTTTTTTCCCCGTAATCTCAACATCGTCCGATCTGATGATACTCACATATTATCCGACCTGGTGATTGCCTGCCCGCCGAAATTGTATGCAGGCGTGGCCTGCCCGCCGAAATTGTATGCAGGCGGGCCTGTCTGCCGATAGGCAGGGACTCTACGTAACTTTACGGTTGTTAAGTGAATTCGAATTGTGTATTTTACAGAAAAAGAAT
>CAZYAM010000096.1:0-4764 GCA_964645575.1 uncultured Ignavibacteriaceae bacterium | reverse complement strand
CGTAACTTTACGGTTGTTAAGTGAATTCGAATTGTGTATTTTACAGAAAAAGAATGAAACAGAAATGGTTGATTCATAATAACTAATAACCTATAACTTATCACCAATCACTTATAACTTATAACTTTTTACTTATCACTTAATGTACACCGTTACAATCGAAACAGAGTTTTCCGCAGCGCATATCATTCGCGGGTATGACGGTCCTTGCTCCAAGCTTCATGGACACAACTGGAAAGTGACAGTCGAAGCCAAAACAGATATTCTGGACAACATAGGGATGAGCATCGATTTCTATGTTTTGCAGAAAAAGACAGAAGATATTGTTGAAAAATTCGATCATCACGATATCAACAGTATTCCACCGTTCGATAAAGAACTTAATCCGACATCGGAAAATATCGCACGCTATATTTATCAAGAATTAAAAAAGGCGCTGCCATCGAAAGTGAATCTTTCGTTTGTGGCAATTTCTGAAACCGCACAGTACACGGCGAAGTATTCGGAATAGTAATGTCGATCGTTTTAAATATTAACTCCACCTTTACGACTATACAAAAAGCTGCCTCAATGTCATTGCGAGCGAAGTCCCAAAGGGACAAGCGAAGTCCCGAAGGGATGGCTATGCCACAATCGCACTTTCCCATTATATTTGCAGATTGCCTGCCTGTCCGTCAGGCAGGCTTCGGCATAAAGCGCCTTGCAATGATGGTTCCTTCTCTTTTCAATCATTCTCAAATGAGGGAATCATGACAACACTGTCGCATAGCACGCTCATCATCAATGAGATTTATTACAGCATTCAGGGAGAATCGACACGTATGGGGCGGCCGTGTGTTTTTATCCGGCTGACGGCCTGCGATCTCCGGTGTGCCTGGTGCGACACAGCGTATGCTTTCGAAGACGGCACTGAAATGACAATCAATGCCATACTCCAAAAGGCAAAAGAATACGGCTGTAACCTTGTCGAAGTAACCGGAGGTGAACCGCTGATGCAGGAAAACGTTCACCTGCTGATGCGCAGTCTCTGTAATGAAAAATTTGAAGTTATGATCGAGACCGGAGGTCATCACGATATCAGCAGGATTGATCCGCGTGTAAAACGAATTATGGATATTAAATGTCCGGGCAGTAAAATGCATAAACACAACCGCTGGGAAAATATTGAGGCACTCAATCAAAAGGATGAAGTGAAGTTCGTTATAGCTGATTATGCCGATTACGAATGGGCAAAGCATGTCCTTCTGCAATATCAGTTGGATAAACGATGTTCCATTCTTATGCTGCCGGTGTTTGGTGTATTGGAGAATCGTATATTAGCAGAGTGGATTCTGCACGACAGGCTTCGTATACGATTTCAACTGCAGATGCATAAATATATCTGGGATCCGAAAGCAAGAGGAGTATGATGTGAATCTTATTAAAAAGCTCGAAACATTTGATAATAAATATCCGGGCCGTGATTATACTATAACGATCATAAATCCGGAATTTACTTCCGTCTGTCCGAAAACAGGTCTACCCGACTTCGGCACGATCACCATTCAATACATACCGGCGAAGAAATGCATCGAATTGAAATCATTGAAATATTATTTTCTGCAGTACCGTTCGATGGGAATTTTCTACGAGACTGTAGTAAATAAAATTCTGGATGATCTTGTCTCCGTGCTTCATCCGAAATGGATGGAAATTACCGGCGCGTTCACGGCACGAGGTGGTATAACTACGACTGTAAAAGCGATGCACTCGAGAAAAGGAAACCGGAAGAATCGATGAGCAAGCCTCGCGCAGTGGTTCTGGTAAGCGGGGGAATGGACAGCTGTGTCACTGCTGCAATCGCCAACCTTGAATACAACGCAGCGTTTCTTCATATCAACTATGGCCAGCGGACAGAGCGGCGTGAATTGAAAGCATTTCGCGCACTTGCCGATTATTTTGGAATCGGAAAACGTTTGGTTGCCGAACTTACGCACCTGAATAAAATCGGCGGATCCAGCCTGACAGATAAGAATATCAGAATTACAGAAGCTGATCCCGCAAAACTTTTTCAATCGGCAAAAACTGAAATTCCGACATCCTATGTTCCGTTTCGCAATGCGAATATTCTATCCGTTGCCGTAAGCTGGGCGGAAGTGATTGGTGCACAAAAAATATTTATCGGCGCAGTAGAGGAAGACAGTTCCGGATATCCCGACTGCCGGAAAGAGTTCTACGAGGCATTTAATGCCATGATCGATCTGGGGACAAAACCGGAAACAAAAATTTCCATTGTAACCCCGGTTATTAACCTCAAGAAATCGGAAATTGTACTTCGGGGAAAGGAACTCAAGGCGCCGTTTGAATTAACATGGTCGTGCTATAAAAATGACGATATAGCATGCGGTATTTGCGAAAGCTGCGCTTTACGCCTGCGTGCTTTCCAGATTGCCGGGATAGAAGATCCGATTCCGTATTTAACCAGGCCGAAATACAGCTGAAAATTATTTTATCGGCTGAGCCAATCCTGATTTCGCAATTCCCGCTTCTATTTCGAGTTTATTCAAATTTGTTGATGCTTTGTACCCTTTAAAGATGAAGAACAAAGCGAGGCCGTGGAAAGCAATGCTTAGATAATCGCCTAAAGCCAGGAAAATCAATCCATCGAGAGCATAGAGGACCATACCGGTAATAAATGCCCATGCATATCGTTTATTTGCATAAAAGCCGAATAAGACAAACACTCCCGCCGCAATTGCATTGAGAATAAATATTACAAGTTTCACCGCAAATTCCGCCTGACTGATTTCTATTTCATTAACTGCGAGGACCATTGCGGTGACAATAAAATTAAAACCGAGACCGACAACAAAATATATATCACCGCCGAAAATAGCTGAAAGAGAATTAATCATTGAAAGTCCGGCAATCCAATATAACCAGTTTGCACCGGATCTCAACTGAATCATCAGTGCATTTTCAATATTCGATTGTTGTTCTGTCGGAGAAGAGGAAGTCTCATTCATGGTATTGATCCTTCGAATGTGATTTGATCGTATAATCACCGGTAATTCATGACGAGTATTATTTGTATGTACCTTATTTTAGTTTTAATGTCAAGAATATCTCTTGTACAGCGATAAGCCGGAGGGCGGTTCTTATTCGCTTATTTTAAGGATACTTCTTTACGGTTGTGAAGTCATAAGAAAATGATTATTTTAAGATAATGAATTGAAGATATACCGCATATTGACAACTGGAATTCCATGTTTCCGTCAGATATTCTTAGAAATATTATCAAACTCTTCCAGCTCCTATCCCGTGGATTCAAGTCGAGTTTCTCGCTAAATCCAAAAGAGAAAAATAAGAATCAGCCCGGTGTCAACCGGCCGATCCCGATCGTGCGCCGCAATATCTGTCCGCATTGCAAGCTCGATATTCCGGACGGTGCGCGCGTTTGCCATCACTGTCACCAGTTTGTCAGCGTACGATTCAATCTCGCAAACCTTATCACGATTATTGCTTCCGTTGCTGCAGTAGCGATGTCAGTGTACGCGCTTTATATGACTGCTTCACAGGCACAGGTAGCAAAGAATATTGAAAGCCGCCGCTTTCTGATCGAAACACTCGACAACATGCAGAGGACTCAGGGTGAATTACAGGCTTCGCGGGAAAAGAGAGGCGGTGAAGATAATTTAAGCGAAAAAGAAATTTTGCTTCTGAATTACTATCAGGTACTCTCACGTACACTCGCGCAGTATATCAAACAGGAGCCCGGTTTATTTGTCAAGGCTCGGTGCACATACGAACCGTACCTTCCGATTCGCCAGCGTCCCTCGGCAAAATCAAAAAAGATCGGTTCAATCTACAAAGACGAGGAAGTTTTCCGGCTCGGCACATTTTCATACGGAAGCGGCGAAGTTTGGTATTATGTAGCCAGCGCCGATCAGCAAAAAATCGGATGGGTGCACAAATATCTGGAAATTGTGCAGTAGGATCACGAATACCTTCGCAAGGTAGTCAAGTTAATCCTCAGTGACCTTGCGAAGGTTATCTTAATTATTCCCGCCATTTGATTGAACAACCAATCGATGGAATTTGTTTTCCAGCAATCGGTTTTCCTTCGGCAAGTGCTGTGATTGCTTCCTTCAATTCTTCTTTCGTCACTTTCGACTCTTCCTGCCAGTTGTCATCGACACGTCCATGATATACAAGTTTTTGCCCGGCATCGAAAAGATAAATATCCGGCGTACATTGCGCATTGAAAGCATGGGCAATTTTTTGAGTATCGTCGATAAGATAGGGGAATGGAATTTCCCATTCTTTAATCTTCTTTTTCATCTCGTCCGGTGCATCTTCGGGATATTCAGGATTTATATTCGGATTGATTGCCAGGACATTGATCTCTCGCTCCATTGCATATCTGCCGAGGCGAATGATTCGCGACCATACCGCTTTTGCATAGGGACAATGATTGCAAGTAAAAACAACCAATAATCCTTTTTTTCCTGACTCATAATTGCTTGTATGAATAACTCCGTCGGGATCCTTTAAAATGAATTTTGGCATTTTTGTACCGAGCGGAACATTTACCGATTCTAAATGTGCCATTGGATGTTCTCCTTTCCTTTCTAAACAATCGAAAATCTAAAAAAAGGTTCCAATAGCTGCGGGTACTTGCAATTTATATGAATTTAAATGAAATTTGATCGTTTCTTATTTTCTTCAACTCTCAAAAATGTGAATACCAGCCGTTCAGTATTCAAGAATGCGCTCTTTGAGCTG
>CAZYAM010000095.1:3453-11561 GCA_964645575.1 uncultured Ignavibacteriaceae bacterium | reverse complement strand
AGCTCAGGTAAAGACAAACCGATATTGAAAAAAATTCAATGGATTTTCGGAATTGCTGCAATTCTTTTCGGAATCTTTTATGCCGGCAGTATAAGAGACACAGGAATTGTCTGGAAAAAATATTCCGATCTGGATTTATTGGAGGCAAAGGAAAATGGAATGCCGGTGCTTCTTGATTTTTCCGCCGATTGGTGTATCCCATGCATGGAACTTGACCGAAACACATGGACAGATCCGGAAGTGATCGAAGCAACAAAAGACATCGGCAGATTAAAAGTGGACCTGACATATTTTGATTCGCCGGAATCGGAGATATTAAGAATAAAATTCAAGATTTCCGGCATCCCGACAGTGGTTTTCATACGAGCAGACGGCACAGAAGCGGTAGAATCACGAATCGTCGGTTTTGCACCACCGGATGAATTCTTGACTAAACTAAAACAGGCAATGTCCGCAGATTATTGATCCTTCCTGTTCGAAGCTGCCATCGAATAATAAACGATTGTTTTTTCACGTATTTCAGTTTTTTTCTTCTTTGCTTCCATCTGCTCCTTTCTGTATATTTATTCATTATGTCCGACAACATGTTGCTTATAGCTTTTGGAATTCTCTCCAGCATCTGTCTTGTCATCGGCGGTATTGCCATTTATCTTGCTTTGAAAAGCGCTAAAAGAGAAGACGGAGAGCTTATGATGGCATTTTGGTCTGTCGTTGCACTTGCAGGATTCACATTTGCCGGCATGAGCCTGGCATATTTTATCATTCCGATTCTATCAAACAGATATTTTTGATAATCTCTTAATAAAAAAATTTCTCTTCTCTGGTTGCAACTCGGTTAAGTTCCTTTTTAATATTGGAATTTTGTATTTGATATTCGTTTGTTTTTTGGATAGATAATTGGAATTTTCATGCATGTTTGCTTTTAAATTGAAGAAAAGAGATATTATTATTGTGCCGTATTATCAAAGAAGCACCGGATTTATTCCATAGTTTCCACCGGGTGGAGTATGAAGTGGAAAGGAAAGCACAATCGTTAACAATTCAAGGAGATAACACATGAAACAGACAAGATTAAATGCGCTTATGCTTATCGGTATGATCGGTGTTCTCGTTATCGGCAGTATTGTTATAGTTCAATTGTATCGCGCTTTTGGTGCGGATCAGGATATATGGTGGACCGCTAGTACAATGCCTTTGAAAATTGATGAGACCAAAGATACGTTCGAACTGTTCATTAACGGCAAATCAATACAAGATCATCTTGCGGATGGAACATTACTGATAAATCGCGACGGCAACGCGCCTATTTCATCGAGCGATATTACCATTCGTCTAAACAATTGGTATAAAATCAAATCTTCAATCTTAGCATATTCCTTGCTGTCATGCTTTATGTTCGGCGCCTGTTTAACGATGCTGATAACCGGTTTAATTCGATTTGAAAAAACAAGGGATAAAAACTAACAACCGGAGATAATATATGAATGCTGCTTATTTTAAGAGGAACATATAAAGAATGCCACAAAACGGTAAGCAATAATACGCAGATACATTTTATTAAGAGTGGCGAAGTCATAAGCTTGGAAAATCGCAGGTATTCCTATTGCTTAGTATCAAATAGAAAATAAATTTGGAGAATTAAGAAAATGAATGTCTTTTTAACCGGTGGAACAGGTTTTATTGGATCTTATATTGCCATGGAACTCATAAAACAAGGATATCAGGTAACCATATTTGCACGTAATCGGAATAAAGTACCTGCTTTGAAGAAAGTCAAGCACCTTGAAATTGTAGAAGGCGATATTACCGACTTGAAATTACTTATAAAATTGATCGTTGGCAAAGATGCCTGCATTCAATAGCACGGGAAGCAATAAAAAAGTGCAATTCAAAGAGTCAAATAATCATGGAAGATAAGGGCTGGAGTGATGATGGAATGGCCTGGGACGTTTCCGATATGAAAAAAGATTTTGGCCTTGAGTTCGACTCCTGGAATAAAATCGCAAAACATCTGGATTACTATATTAAGTTGGAAAGTAAAAAACGATAGATGAACGAAATTCTTTCTTATTGCGGAATAATTTGCAGCACATGCCCGATCTATTCAGCCACAAGGGAACCGAATAGAGAAGAACAAGCGAAAAAGAGGTCGCAAATCGCTCAACTGATAACTGAACATTATGGTACAAAATTCGAGGCAGCGAATGTTACAGATTGCGACGGCTGTATGGCTAAAAATGGAAGAATATTCTCCGGTTGCAAGGACTGCCTGATCAGAAGTTGCGCGCAATTGAAATCAGTTGAAAATTGTGCATACTGCATAGAATATGCGTGCGAAAAACTTCAAACATTCTTCCTAAAAGATCCTCAGGCAAAAACCCGTTTGGAAGAAGTAAGAAATACTATTAAATAAACTCTTTTTTAGTTTTTCCTTTCTTATTGCCTTTCATTCAAGTCTGATTTACTTTACTATTGTTTCAAAAAAGTGGGTCAGCAAAACAAAGAGACAGGAACCATATGACTACTCGCGTTCAATCTACTCTCAATAAAAAAGAACTTCAAGTTTTTTCGTGTCTCACTTCACCGATTAAGATACAGGACTATCTTGATTCGCTTGCTTACAGCGATGAGGAACAGTATCGGTGTCCACGCAGTGTCGTTAAAGATCATAAAGCCCACTGTTACGACGGCGCTGTATTTGCTGCTGCCGCCTTTCAGATGATCGGCCATCTGCCGCTTATTGTAGAATTGCTGCCGAACGACCGCGATGACGATCATATTCTCGCTGTCTTTCGCCTGCGAGAATGCTGGGGTGCTGTCGCAAAATCCAATTTTACCGGACTTCGATATCGTGAACCGGTATACCGAAGCCTGCGCGAGCTGATTATGTCGTACTTTGAATCGTATTTTAATATTGCCGGCGAAAGAACCTTGCTCGGCTATACGGTTCCATTGAACCTTCATCGATTCGATAAACTCAACTGGCTTTTCCAAGATAATGCGATGGATGATATTGGCGATGCATTGAACAATATTCGGAAATATCGTATTATGACACCGGCAATGGCACGGAAACTTTCACGTGTCGATCAGCGTTCATATAAAGCAGGCCTTCTTGGTTCAAAACAATCGGGTCTTTTCAAACCATAACAAAGGAAAAAAATTTTGTCAGAACAAACGAGTTTAATCGAAGCTATAGAACATCTTCCCGAAGCTCTTCAAAATGCAGTACGCGGACTATCGGACAAACAACTGGATACACCTGTCGGCAAAGGTAAGTGGACCATCCGGCAGATTGCACATCATATCGCCGATGCTAATATTAACGCATACACACGGATGAAACTCGTTGCCACTGAACAAAAACCGATTCTAAAGCCATATAACCAGGATCAATGGGCAATTCTTGAAGACGGAAAAAACGGTCCGATTGAACCAACCTTAACGTTTGTCAAGGGGCTGCATGAACGATGGATTGTTTTCCTGCGGTCTCTGCCAGAGACAAGCTGGGCAAGAGAGGGAATTCATCTCGAGAACGGCAAGGTGACTCTATTTGATATTCTGAGACTTTATTCGAACCACGGTAATTCTCACCTGCAGCAAATCATTACATTCCGCCAAAAAATGAAATGGTAGACGGGAATAAAAAATGCCTCACGAATGGATTAAATCGTTTCCAGCTGCTATAACGGTCTGTGATACACACGGAATTATCGTTGAAATGAACAATAAAGCAATCGAGGATTTTTATGACAGCGGCGTTGAAAAACTGCTTGGGAAGAACCTGCTCGATTGCCACCCGGAGCACGCACGTAAAAAGGTAGAAGGAATACTCATTACTCAAAAGCCGAATTACTACACCATTGAAAAATATGGAGCAAAGAAATTTATTTATCAAACGCCCTGGTATCAAGATGGAAATTATGCAGGTTTTGTTGAACTGAGCATTCCTATTCCATTTGAGATGCCTCACTTTATCAGGACATAAGAATACAGGAGGAACACATATGCAATTCCTTGAATGGGAAGACACATACAACATCGGCGTAAAGGAGATCGATATTCAACACCGCGGATTATTCGATATCGTAAGCAGACTTTTTACTTCACGTAACTACAAAACGGAAGGAAAATATTTCTTTGCAACGCTTGTTCAGTTCATTGACTATACAAAAGTTCACTTTGCTACCGAAGAGCGTTACATGCGGGAAGCAGAATATCCTAAATTAGCCCAGCATCAGCAGCAGCATACTGAATTCTTAATTGAGGTAATGAAGCTATCACGCGATTGCGAAAAGAAGGAGCCCGATATCGAACAAAAGATTCTCAATTTTCTGAAAAACTGGTACATGAATCATATTTTGGGAATCGACCGGGATTATCAAAAGGCTCTTTTAGATAAAGGATTTAAATAAAGGCGAAAAAATGAAAACCATTGAATGGCAAGACGAATATACTGTCGGCGTAAAGGAACTTGACAATCAACACAGGAACCTGCTCGATATAATAAACATATTGCTTAAAGAACAGAGCGATAAGTACGAAGCATCTAAATTTAAATCTGCACTCACCTCGCTCATTCATTATGCATACACGCATTTTGCGACAGAAGAGCGATATCTTTTAGAAGCACGTTTTCCAAATCTCAACCGGCATGTGCTGGAACATATTGATTTTATCATGAAAACACTTGGCCTCGCCCTGAAAGTTGAAGTCAACAGGGATGAATCGCGGGCAGAACTTCTCAGGTATTTGCAGGATTGGTATTCTTCTCATGTACTCGTAACCGACAGGCAGTATATTCCATTTCTTGCATCTATAGAAATATAAAGAATTGTACAATACGTTAAATGCGGCATCCATTTTAATTAATATTTTTTAGGAGTATGTTATGCTTATAACTTATCATTTCTCCCGAATAATTTTATTTGCAATAATCTTGATTTTAACCATAGGGATATATATGAATGCACAGACAGTACATCCTGCTTGGATGAAAGATTCTCAATTAAAACTTGAAAAAGAACTCATCGCTGAATATGGCGAATCGCAAAGTGCACGCCTGCAAAAAGGATTGAAACAAGTTGCCGACTTCTGGCAGGGCGAAGACGGTGATGCTGCTGTATTCGAGGATTTTATTCGCACGCATTTCGCAGGCGACCAGACAACTCTCGATGCTATGTTCAAGCGTTTTGAGTACCTGCTCGAGAAGCTCAACGGACACATGAATGAAATCGGACTTGCATTCCGGGAACAATCAGACCTGGATCAGGGCACTATATATCCCTTTGACGAGACATTTGCGGCATACTCTCCCGGTGCGCACATCATCGACGATTTTTTTAAAAACAAACTCGCATTCATCGTACTGCTTAATTTCCCGCTTACAACATTGGATGAACGATTGACAAACGGCGGGCAATGGTCGCGCCGTCAATGGGCAGAAGTAAGGCTCGCACAGCGTTTTTCAAAACGTATTCCGGCAGAAGTCAATCAGGCTGTGGCGGAAGCTGCTGCTATTACCGATCAATATATCGCAGAATACAACATTTACATGCATCATCTCATCGATGCAAAAGGCAGCCGCCTGTTCCCTCCAAAGATGCGCCTGTTGTCACATTGGAACCTGCGCGATGAATTAAAAGCCGATTACAACGACAAGGGGAATGGAATTGCCAAACAGAAAATAATCCAGCAGGTGATGGATCGGATTGTAACTCAGACCATACCGGAAATCGTAATAAATAATCCTTATGTGGATTGGAATCCGTTTACAAATGAAGTAAAACCGGCAGCTGTAAAAGATTTCGATGCATTCCCGAAATCGAAAAATGAAATAAATAATTCACCCGAACCGGAAACACGCTACGCAACACTGCTGAAAGCTTTTCATGCTGTAAAGAAAGTGGACCCTTACTCTCCTACCGCACCTACTCTTATTGCGCGTCAGTTCGATGAAAACCGGGAAATTCCGGAAGAACGGGTAAAAGCGATTCTTGAATCGGTACTCAACTCGCCGCTCGTGCCGCAAATTGCAAAGCTAATTGAAGAAAGACTGGGCAGGCCGCTTGAACCTTACGACATATGGTATAACGGTTTTCGAGCAAAGGGAAAATATTCCGAGGCACAGCTCGATGAAATAGTGAAAAAGAAATATCCGACGCCCGATGCTTATAAAGCAGACATGCCGAATATGCTCATGAAACTCGGTTTCAGCAAAGAGCGTGCGGCATATATAGCCGGCAATATTTTAGTCGACCCTGCTCGCGGTTCAGGCCATGCTGCAGGTGCAGGAATGCGTTCGGCGAAAGCACATTTACGTACTCGTATCGGGAAAGACGGCATGGATTACAAAGGTTTCAACATTGCCGTTCACGAAATGGGGCATAATGTCGAACAAACACTGTCGCTTAACGATATCGATCATTATTTTCTCAACGGCGTACCAAATACCGCTTTTACCGAAGCTATTGCTTTTGTTTTTCAAGCACACGACCTCGATTTACTTGGTATATCAACTCCAGACCCTCAAAGTGACGCACTTAAAACATTGAATGATTTTTGGATGACTTATGAAATTGCAGGCGTTTCACTTGTGGACATGGAAATATGGCATTGGATGTATGATCATCCGGATGCAAATCCCTCGGAACTGAAATCCGCCATGCTTCAAATTGCAAAAAATATCTGGAATAAATATTTTGCCTCTGTTTTTAAAAAGGAAGACGTTGTGCTGCTGGCAATTTACTCTCATATCATTCATTCATTTCTCTATATTCCGGATTATGCAATCGGTCATTTGATCTCTCATCAAATCGGAGCACAGGTTAAAAAAAGCGGCAATATAGGCGCTGAAGTAGAACGGATTGTAAAAGCCGGCTGTATCGCTCCGGATTTATGGATGAAAAATGCGACCGGTTTGCCTGTCGGCAGTGAAGCGTTACTTGACGCAACCAAAAGAGCACTAAAAGAATTAAAGAAGTAAAATGTTTGAGAACCTTGTCAAAGTTACTTGAGTCCAACCAAGAGAACTTTGACAAGGTTGCCCAAGACCCTTCGGAAGGCAATTTCTAGACACCCAACCAATAAGTCAGTTTGATCATAAAAATGTTATCTGCATTTGTACCGATAAGACGGTCAAAAGAATTTCTCATATTGAATGTTCCATCTATCACTTTATCATATCTGCTTTGTGTCCATACAAAGAACAGAGTTGAGCCGGGCATATATTCCCACCTTAAAACCGCATTGCCGCGCAGAGAGACCCTGTTGAAATTCGGATGATTCATGGAAAACATCGGCGCCGGGCCGGATCCATCTGCATCCAGATAAATCTTACGGCTTCCATCGCTGAACGTTGAATCTGCAAATGAGGAACCATTCTTCCCGAAGACATTAAAATCAAATGACCGGGGGCGGGCAAATTCCTTAAAGTTTGTATAATCCCCGGTAGCAAAGAGAGGCTGAACAAACATCTGAAAGCTTAAAGTCGGAGTCAATGTCCAATTAACTCGAATCTGGGCAGATAATTCCTTGTAACTCAAATCAGCGAATATGTATCTTTTCCCGTATGTTGACACTGCCAGCGCATCGGTAAACGGATTATTACCGTTTTCAACCCATTGTGATTTACTTGTATTATATGCATATCCCGGCCCGATGGTAATCGATACATTCGAAGAGGGGCGCATTGTGAGATATACTTCTAGATCACGATTAGTAGCATCTTTACCTTCGTGTGTATAATAATATACTTCTCCGATATAATCGTTTCGACTATCAGTATAAAATTCAAAGCCATATTCGTATGCCTCAGGCTTCAGCATCAGCGGTCCTCCGCGTGTCTTCTGGTTGTCAAGTCTTTCAAAAATATAATCGTAGTATAAGCCGATACTGAGATAATTTGTAAACCGGTAATTTGTTCTTCCCCAAATTCCTCGGCCCGTATAATTACTTCTAAAATCACTGCTGGCGAAATAAGCCAAATATTGTTCTATGTACCGGTAATATTCCGTCGGTTCGTTCCATTTATATCCTGTTACGATATGATAATTTAAAATATCCGTACGAGTGAGATAACCGAGATCGCCGGATTCAAAATCCGGACT
>CAZYAM010000095.1:0-3353 GCA_964645575.1 uncultured Ignavibacteriaceae bacterium | reverse complement strand
TCGGAATCAAAAGCCGTCCAGCCGTCCAGTCCGCCGACAAATGCATCCGAATTCACAGCAGATTTCACTCCATCATCTTTAAAAAATCTATGTGCTGCTGTCGCGAGCATGCCTATCCCCTGTTTCCCGTTATTAAAATCACGCTGCACGCGTGCAATTGTGTACGAAGATAACGGCTCCACCTCCCAATCTCTCTGAAAACCTGACGTGTCCACTCTCGCATATTCACGATTCGTCACTGCTTCAATAACACCGACATTCCAACCATCGAACATTTTTCCTGTAAGTTTTGCTGCGCCCAAAATACGAGTACCTTGAGGGACCTCCGCGAAATCATGATCCGGGAGTGATCTCGTTGGAGAGCGGCCGATTCGGCGGCTGTAAAATATACTGGGATCAGACCAGTCAAAAGTCCAATAACTGTTAACTCCGCCGTAGCCGAATGAAAAGATATTCATACCTTCAAGAAAGAACGGGCGTTTCTCGTTATAGCGTGTTTCCTGATCGCTTAAATTAACTACCGCCGGATCAACTTCTACCTGGCCGAAATCAGGATTTACGGCTCCATCGATTGTTAAATTACTTCCCAGTCCAAGTTTGAAGTCTAAACCAAAATCAGGTTTATATTTTGAACCTGAATTAAAAGGATCCCCTGATTTATGCTGCAGGTAATCGGCGCGTCCTGTTATATATGGAGTTACTTCAAAACGGGATGGCGGAGTAATTTTTTCTATTCCGGCAAGATCTGAAAAACGCGACATAAATCCGCTCTCATTACGAGGAGTATAGACCGTATATGATTCTTCTTTTTTCCGTCCGATCCACCTCACAAAAGCAATTCCCCAGACACATCGTTCCTGATCTTCAAAACGGAGCTGCGAAAAAGGGATCCGCATTTCCATAGACCATCCGTCGGGATTTATTTTCTGTTGTCCTTCCCATACACCGTTCCACGATCCATCTGTCTCGTTTTCATTATCGTTATACAGAATTCCATCCATAAGCGTTCCGGCTGCAGAGATTATGAAGTAATATCCATTCCGCTTATCGTGATAAGAGTCAACAGCTACGGCAAATTTATCGCCCCCAACGTCATCATCCCTGCGTGAGAGTCGTGCAATAATCGAATCCGGATATGTATCTTTCAACATAGCACCTATATACAGCGCTGCATCGTCGTACGCAACCCAGACTTCCGTCGGTTCGCTTACCTGCTCTCCTTGATTAGGGTTTTTTTGGTAAAATTCTTTTACTCCCGGCTGCCTATAGACCGACTCGGATAGAATTCCATCAACCTGAATAGATTCCGTAAGACGAACAGCTCGAACTTGTTTTACAAATTCAGGGGAAAACCCATAGACAGGAATAGAACCCAGGAATATGCTTAAGAGAAGACAAAGGATGATGCGCATAGTACCCTAATATGAATAATGAATTTAAGAAAAACTCTTCTTTGGGAATTAGACTTCTTTTTCGTGCAAAAAGTTGGGTAACCGATAATTTATATCTGACTATTTTTAATAAAATACGGATATTTTTATGTTTTTGTTACACAGTAAAAAGCAAAAAAGATAATATTGACTTTTTACTCCTTTTCTGAGGAATAATCCAATATGACAAAAACTTCGAAAGAATGTAAAAGTATTAGAAATTACTAAATGTTCTGCTGATAGGATTGCCTGCATACTGGTTTTTGGAGGCATGACTGTAAAATCCATTGTTTACAACACTTTTAGGCTTCCAGTCCAATGGAAGGCACTCTTGCATTTCAATGACCTTGTAGAGCCCCGCCTGCCGAGTTTACTCGCTCTCATGTTGTTCAGGAGTTGAACTCCTGAACTTTATACAGTCCGAGAGTTAAACTCTCGGATAACAATAATAAAAAAACATATAGTGTCGGCGAGTACGCGGGCTGGACTAACATCACTGATTAACCATATTAAATTGAGACAATACCAGCAATCCTAATTTTTAAAAGAGGGTCTTTTAACTTCACCTAACCACCAATATTTTTTTTATCGTCTATTAATTAAAAATAATTATTGTATTACTTAATTTAATTGATTGCCCCGGAAACGGGGCATTTTTTCAAAGGAAGGAACAGTTGAACCTCTGAATATAAATCTTTACATTATATATTGTATTTAATACGAAGTACTATTTTTTTCGATGTCCGGATCCTGCCAAAGGCGAATAAAGGCGAAACTCCCGCCTGTGTCTCTAAAAAGAGACGTCGGCAGGTAAAGGCAGATGCGCTAGCTTGTTCTTTTATCTTTTTCTTAATGCCCGGATGGCGAAATTGGCAGACGCGCTAGCTTCAGGAGCTAGTGACCGCAAGGTCATGGGGGTTCAAGTCCCCCTTCGGGCACTTAAAAGGGTAATAAAACAAATAGTTCCCTTTCAAATAGAAAGACCTCGTATAACGAGGTTTTTCTTTCTATATTAAAAGTAATTCTGGTTTTTAACTATGGACGTCTTTTTTTACGAAGCGTTTGAAGAAGAAGCTAAATCTCTGAAGACTTTTATCGGAAGCCGGTTCACTTATGAAATGACCGATAAAACAATTCAGGAAATCGGACACACTACGCCGCCTGCCCGTCTTATCAGCATACGCACACAATCGGTCATTCCAACAGAATGGTCGGATAAACTCGATGGCGCTCAAAGCAGAAGTACTGGATACGATCATTTAAAGAAATATTTAGGGACAATCCGTAAACCTCTTCCCTGCGGTTATCTGAAAGAATATGCAACGCGCGCCGTTGCAGAGCATGCAATTCTGCTTATGATATCGCTGATGCGCCGGCTTCCGCAGCAGATGATTCAATTTAAAAGCTTCAACCGGGACGGACTTACGGGCGGAGAATGTGCAGGAAAAAATCTTTTAATTGTAGGCGTAGGACGAATCGGCAGCGAGATTGTAAAAATTGGTACCGCACTCGGAATGAATGTTCGGGGTATCGATATCGTACAGCGCCATAAAGAAGTATACTATGTAAGTAAAGAAGAAGGATTTTCCTGGGCAAATGCCGTTATTTGCGCTATGAATTTAACTCGGGAAAATCGCGGTTATTTCTCTTACGATCTTTTTAAACACGCTCATCCCGGAGTTGTGTTTGTGAATATAGCGCGGGGCGAGCATGCACCTGTTGCCGATTTGATGCGTTTGTTAAAGGAACAACATCTTGGCGGACTCGGACTTGATGTATTTGAAGACGAACCGAACATTGCCGTCGCTCTTCGAAGCAAGCACTCGAATACTTTTCCGGCAGCTCAGCTAATAAAGGATTTACTGCAACACCCAAACGTCCTCTTTACACCGCATAATGCATTCAATACCAAGGAAGCCGTCC
>CAZYAM010000094.1:0-11823 GCA_964645575.1 uncultured Ignavibacteriaceae bacterium | reverse complement strand
ATGATCCCTTTGGGATGTCAGGCGGATTCATTTCACGCTTTCTTTTCATTAACAAGAAGTATTTCCCGTACAATTTTTCCGCGCACTCCGGACAAATACCATGCGAAAATGTTGCATCCGAATGATTCTGAATATATCCTTCCAACTCGTCCCAATATCCTTTATCGTCGCGTATTTTTTTACAATGAGTGCAAATCGGTAGAAGCCTGCCTAGTGTTTTAATATCAGCTGTTGCTTTTTGAATACGTATACTTAACTCTTTTTCTTCTCTCAAGAGCTGCCAAACGCGCAACCGATATACGGCAAAGATTGCTCCTCCTAGCACAACCAACATAAGGCCATAGAACCAATATGTTTCATAGAAAAATGGTTCCAGCTCGAACATATAGTCGGCACCGGCTTCATTCCATACACCGTCATTGTTGCAGGCTATCACTCGAAAGCGATAGCTACCAGGCGGAAGATTAGTATAATAAGCTATACGCCTTGTTCCTGCATCTATCCACTTTCGGTCATATCCTTCGAGTTTATACTTAAAAAGGATCCTATCGGGTACAAGAAAACTAAGGGCAGTAAAATGAAATTCAAATTTCTCTGCACCGGGTGAAAGAGTTATAAACCGATCTACTGGCAGTGATTCTTGATCTGCAATGACCTTTTCGATTAGGACAGGCGGCAGGAGTTCATTTTGTTTAAGATCTTTGGGATTGATTACTACTGCCCCTTTCTTTGTAGCAAACCAAAGATTCCCATCATGTGCCTTCCATCCGGCAGGCTGCCATCCGCCGAAGCATTCGTCCGTTTTCATTCCATCCTCAATCGTAAACACGTTAGAACGCAGGTATTGAATTCGTCCTGCTTCGTAATCATCAAAATCCTGCAGTTTTATATTTCCGATACCTCGAGGACTGCTCAACCAAAGATCGCCCTGATCATCGCAGAGCACGCAATAGATTTCATTAGTAAACAAACCGCACTTTGTGGAATAAGCAGTAAATTTACCGTTTTTATAACGAGTGATACCGCCGCGCGGGGAACTGATCCAAAAATTGCCATGCCCATCATCAAAAATCGAATTTATCCATAGATCAGAAATTCCATCGCTCGTGTCAAAGACTGTGCTTTTTCCGTCCTTTATTCTTACCAATCCCCGCGATGTTCCAATCCAGAATGTGTTTTTCGAGTCTAAATAAAAATACGCGACATACTCGGTGGAAGAGTATTCCCGGCCATCAGAAAGAAGATACGGTTTCAAATGCCCGTCAACAAATCTGCGAACACCAATGTCATCCATAAAAATAACAAGGCTTTCCTTATCTTCGCCTATAGCAGTGATCCATTTTAAAGGCAGGCCCATACTGGTATCATAACGCTTAAGCCGGTCTTCTTTCATGTTCATGAGCAACCCTGTTTGACCAATCCATAGACTGCTATCCCGCGAAACATACGCCGGTCCGATAATGGTGGAAGTGATGGTTATTTTGTTATCTTTTAATCGTGTAATACTTGCACTCTTGTCACTAAGGAAATATAAGCTTCCATCCGGTTTTTCAGCAATGCTGGCAATATAATCACTGGCAAGGCCTTCCTTAATTGTATACGTGGTAATGTTAACATTTCTAAACTGATTTAATCCATTGGAGGTGCATACCCAAAGACTTCCTTCCCGATCTTCCAAAAATGCTAATATATTATTATCCGATAAGCCGTCTGCATCAGTATAAGTTGTCCAAACAGTTTTGCTGAAACGACCAAGCCCTCTCTGTGTCCCGACCCAAAGGTTGTCATCCCGATCCTGATATACTACATTAATGTGATTATCCGGCAGACCATCGGAACCCGTAAATACTGTCAATTTGCCGTTATGCCATCGGGCTAATCCATTTCCCGTGCCTATCCAAACGTTTCCTTGACGATCTGTATAAATGCAAGTAATTTCTTGATTTGGCAATCCATATAACGATTTCACGTTATTAGTTTTTATAAGATCGGTACCTTCCAGAATTCGCAATCCCTTTTGTGTGCCAATCCAAATTTTACCAAGCGGATCCTCGGCAATTGCATTAACAAATGCATTTCGTATAACCCGAATAAATTTTCCATCGCTGAACATATAAGCATTACTGGATGTGCCTATAAGGAGTTGTCCGGCCTTGTTTTCAAACAAATATCGAATCTGCGGATTATAGAAGCCGCTATCTGAACCATAAAGAGAAATCTTTCCATTCTTAAATCTGCGTAAACCATTATACCCCGTTCCAATCCAAATACTGCTGTCTTTTGTAACAAGTAATGAAGCAATTGATTCGTGAGCTTTATTATTTTCGGGATTTGTTATCACCTCTTCAAAATGTACACCATCAAAAAGAAACAAACCTGCAGACGTACCAAGCCAGAGATAGCCGTCCCGCGTCTGAAGAGCGACATTTATGGCATGCGCCGGTAAACCGTTTTGCTGCAACCACATTCGTCGTCCGTATTGATTAATGCTCTTCTTTGGATCAAGAGCAAACATCCGTGACATTCCGCCAACGATCATTATCAATGTGAATATAAATGAACATAAAATATGGAATCTGAGTTTGAGCATATCAATCGAAGTTCTTCTCTTATCGAAGCTTCTCTACTAATCTTAAGTGTCTTTATTATTCATTGATGCAGTCATTTCCGAAGACAACTTCTCCATGCATTCCGGGCAAATACTTTGTGAGAATTCTGTCTCTGAGCGGTTTTTAAAATATTCTTCCAATTGATCCCAGTAACCTCTATCATCACGAATTTTTTTGCAGCTGGCACAAATCGGGATAAGACCGCCTAAGGTTTTAATATTAGCAGTAGCTTCTTCAATGCGCGCTTGAAGTTCTTCTTCTCTTTTCAGAATCTGCCAGACACGGAGACGATACATACTGAATATGACTCCACAAAAAGCAATAAATGCTAGGCCATAGAACCAATATGTGTGGTAGAAATGCGGTTCCAGTTCGAATTCAAAGCCCGATTTCGTTTCATTCCATACACCGTCATTATTACAAGCCTTTACTCGAAAGCGGTAATGACCGGGCGGCAAGTTTGTATAATAAGCCACACGCTGTGTTCCCGCAGAAATATATTCCTTATCGTATCCTTCCAAAATATATTTAAACAGCACCTTCTCGGGAACGAGAAAGCTAAGTGCTGTATAATGAAATTCGAACTTTTCTTTTCCCGGCGAAAAAGTTATAGATTGATTTACAGGATATGTTTTTTGATCGACAACAACCTTCTCAATGAGAACTGGCGGTGGAAGCTCATTTCGCTTGAAGTTTTTTGGATCGATCATGACAGCTCCTCTTTTTGTCGCAAACCATAAATGCCCGTTGTATGCTTTCCATCCTGCAGGCTGCCAATTACCGAAGCACTCTTCCGTTTTCATGCCATCCGCAGTAGTATAGATTTGCTGATGTATAACTTTTTCCCGTCCTGTTTCATAATCATCTAAATCCTGGCGGTGAATATACCCAATACCCCTCGGGCTGCTTAACCATAGATCGCCTCGATTATCTGCCAGTACACAATAAATTTCATCGTTGAACAATCCAACTTTGGTATTATATGCGATAAATTTGCCGTTATTATGACGGGTAAGTCCGCCCTGTGGAGAGCTAATCCACAGACTGCCTTGTTGATCATCAAAAATGGAGCTAACCCAATTACCGGCCAGCCCGTCTGCTGTCGTATAATTCGTGATTTTTCCGTCTTGAATTTTCGAGAGCCCGCCGGTTGTACCTATCCAGAGGATATTATCTTGCTGTTGATAAAAACAAACAACATAGCTCGCAGCAGGATATTGCTGTCCATCTCTCAGGGAATACGGCTTTATTTGTCCGTGAATAAATCTAAAAATTCCTGCATGGTCCGCATAAAAAATAAGACTGCTGTCGTCTTCAGTAATTGCAGATATCCACTTCGCAGGAAGTCCATTCCGGACACCGTAATGTTCCACATGATTATTCTTTATATGAAATAGCAGACCATTTTGGCCTATCCAAAGGCTGCCGTCGCGTGCAACATGAGCGGGGCCGACGGGGATATTAAATCGGAGAATTATTCCATTTTTTATCTGAGTAACACTGGATCCTTTCTCACTGAGGAAATAAAGGCTTCCGTCAGGCATCTCCAGAGCACTTGAAATATTATCATTTGCAAGACCTTCTCTGGTTGTATATGGTGTAATAGAAACATCTCTATATTGATTCAATCCATTCGAAGTACACACCCAAATACCGCCCTCCCGATCCTCTATAATTGACAACACATTATTAGTACTAAAATCATTTTTATCTCTCATTGCCGTCCATCGACCTTTCGACAAACGGTTAATTCCGCCGCTGTTTGTTCCAACCCAGAGATTGCCGTCTCGATCTTCACAGATTGAAGTAATGCTAGAATCTGAAAGGCCATCGGTTGTAGAAAAAGCTGTGATCAAGTTATTTTTCCATCTAATCAATCCATTGTAGGTGCCGATCCAAATATTTCCCTGACGGTCTGCGCGAATCGATGTGATCTGTTGATTTTTTGATCCGGAGGTAATCATAAACGTTCGAGGTTTATCGCTATCAGCAAAAATCCGTATGCCGTCATGCGTGCCGACCCAAATTCTTCCCCTTGCATCCTCCGCAATGCTGGTTATGTATTTGGAATCCATCGGAATAGAAGTGAGTTTTCTATTACTGAATTTATAGAGTCCAAATGACGTACCTATCCATATATGTCCATTCCGGCTTTCAAAGAATGTATTAATATTTCTACTTAGAATTCCTTCCTGTTCACCATGACGGAATATTTTTCCATTTTTGAGCCGACAGACCCAGTTGTTTGCCGTACCTATCCACAGACTGCTGTCTCTCGATTCACATAAAGTAGTAATCGTCTCGCGATTTTTACTATCCTCCGGATCAGTACTGATCCACTCAAAGTGATTACCATCAAAACGAAGCAATCCTGCCGTCGTACCGAGCCAAATATAGCCGTCATGTGTCTGGAGAACAGTGTTGACGGCACTTACCGGAAGACCATTTTGCCGGGACCAGACATTGCGTCCGTATTGATTTATTGTTTTCTGAGGATCGAGAGCAAAAAGGCATGGTGCGAATACGGATATGATCAAAGGAAACAGTACAACAAACCATGAATAAGAATTTTTCGTAATCATAATACTCATCGAACTCTTTAAGTCAAGTCCAATTTCATACTTGCCTGAAAACAGCGGTGATTGCCTGGTAGCATATAGGCTTAAATTTCATTCCTTAGTAAGGAATATGACAATCTTGTTTATCCATCTTTCTATACATATTACGTTTTAATCCAAACAGTATCAATCAGCATCGTGATACAAGTAATTCAGTCCGGTATTTGGTATTCTTTATCCGGTGGGCGGATAGCGTCATGCATACTGCGAAGAGCATGGAATGCTGTTTCGCTCCCTCTTAGTAAGGCTTTGTGAAAGATACGGTATGCTTCTCCTTTGTCAGGCGGCATTCCAATTCCTTTTTCATAGCAATATGCAAGTGTTAAATCCGAAAACAACGAGCCTTGTTTTGCCGTTTTGCGAAGAGTTAAGAGCGCATCGGCAAAACCCTGTGTATGGATTTGGCCCAGCGCATTTGCAGCTGCAAGCCGAATTTCAGCTTCAACACTGCCCAATGCAGAAGCACGGATCCATAATTCTATTGCTTTGCCGCTGTTCTTTTGAGTCCACCGTCCTGTGAAGTAACATAAACCTAATTCGACCATCGCAGGCAGATGCCCTGCCGCCGAGGCCCGTTTAAGCAGATTGAATGCTTGTTTCTCATTCAACAATTTATTGAAACCTACGGAAAACAGACCGGACCAAACATAAAACGCATCGGGATCGTTCATAGATGACCGCAATTCGAGTTCCTGAGAAAACTCATTGGTCACCATTAATTTCCAGAGCAGCGTCGGCGCCCGGTAAGAGTCAAGATGAAGTGCACGCAGATAATATACTCCGGCCAGGATAATATCCTTTTGAACATTTAATCCGCGTTCATAACAGCGCCCCAGCAGGCACAATGCTTCCGGATTTCCCATATTAGCAGATAGGAAAAACATTGACCGGGCGCTTGAATCCAGTTTTGTTGTCAGCGAATTATCTGCTGACACCGCATGAGAAGAAGCCGGTATTATCTGTTGTGCTTCGCGAATTAGAGTTGTATCTTCGATCGTAGAAACCGTATCCCTGTGAAAATCGATGAACAGCAAATTATATCCTGAATTATCAGGAGCTGTCTTTTGTGAATCATTTTTGGTTCGTTTAATTTCGGGTTCGGCACTTTCAACAGTTTCTATTGTATCCAACCCGCGCCGCTCCATTTCCTTTTTTGAAATCTTTGCAGGCTCAGATCCAAGTTCGGATGCTCTTCTAAAATACCTGTATGCTCTCGGCCAGCTGCGCGGCACAATAAAATTCTCGGTGCACAGCAATCCCATTACATAAAGCGCTTCCGGATTTTCTTTCTCTGCTGACGCACGAAAGTGTTTGAATGCTTTAAACGGATTCCATTCGATACCTATGCCATTCATAAAAAGAATGCCGAGATTGAATTGGGCAAGAGGGAGATGCTGGTCTGCTGCTTTTTGCATCCAAAATGCGGCTTTCGGAGTATCAGCCGGAAATCCCCTGCCCAGTAAATAGCGCAGACCCAGTTCATGCTGAGCCGGCGATTCACCGGCATTGGCTTTCTGCATCAATACAAATGCTTCGAGGAGCTGGAGATCAAGCGTAGAAGGAAGAACAAACGGTGCGGATACTGCATTAGTGGTCCGTAATGCCTGCGGTTTCTTTTTCTCCTGCGCCTGCATGATTTGTAACCCGGTGGAGAATAGAATAACTATCGCTAATGCAAAGGAATAGGTTTTTCTTTGTCTATCCAAATTCATTTTAGTAACCTTGCATACAATTTCGTATATTATCTATAAAATTGCCATATTCGATTGTTCCAGCTGAACAAATATTAGCAATTAGACGAACAAAGGAGTATTTCGTTTCTTTCATCCTGCGGGTGAAAGAGAGTTATTTAATTCTCTCTTAAAAGAAATATATATGAGCGACGATAAAATTATCTTTTCCATGATCGGCGTTGGAAAAGTCGTTAAACCAAACCGCCAGATTCTGAAGGATATTTATCTTTCTTTTTTCTACGGCGCTAAGATTGGTGTTCTCGGATTAAACGGTGCAGGCAAGAGTACACTTCTCCGAATTATCGCCGGCGTTGATAAAGACTACCTCGGCCAAATTACGGCGCAAAAAGGAATTACTTTCGGTTTCCTGCCGCAGGAACCAGAGCTTGATCCGGCAAAGACTGTCAAAGACATCGTGGAAGAAGGCGTGCAGCAAATTGTTGATTTAGTCAAAGAGTATGAAGCTGTGAACCTTCAACTTGCTGAACCGGGTGCCGATTACGATACATTATTGGAAAAACAAAGCAATCTCCAGGAAAAGATCGATCATTTGAATGCATGGGATCTTGACAGCAAACTCGAACAGGCGATGGATGCACTGCGCTGCCCGCTGCCGGAAACATCCGTCAACATACTCTCCGGCGGTGAACGCCGCCGGGTCGCACTCTGCCGACTCTTATTACAGGAACCCGATGTACTGCTGCTTGACGAGCCTACCAATCATCTCGATGCCGAATCAGTTGCCTGGCTGGAACATCACTTGAGCCTTTATAAAGGTACTGTAATTGCAGTCACTCACGACAGGTATTTTCTCGATAATGTAGCAGGATGGATTCTTGAACTTGACCGCGGTGAAGGAATTCCATTTAAAGGTAATTACTCTTCATGGCTCGATCAAAAAAAACATAGATTGGAAATTGAAGAGAAACAGGAATCAAAACGACAGCGCGTATTGCAGCGGGAACTTGAATGGGTGCGTTTAAATCCAAAAGGCCGTCATGCAAAGAGCAAAGCGCGCATAGCCGCATATGAAAAGATGCTCGCCGAACAAACCGATAAACGCGATGAAGAGATGGAAATCTATATTCCACCAGGTCCGAGATTAGGCGATATTGTCATCGAAGCTGCGGGAGTAACCAAAACATACGGCGACAGAATTCTTTTTGAGAATATGAGTTTCGCACTCCCGCCCGGCGGCATCATAGGTGTCATCGGCCCAAACGGCGCCGGCAAAACCACTCTGTTCAAACTTATTACTAAACAGGAACATCCGGATGAAGGAATAATAAAGATCGGTAATACTGTGAAACTTGCCTATGTAGATCAAATGAGGCCGCTTAATCCGGACAAAACAATCTGGCAGGAAATTTCCGGCGGTGAAGACCTCATAATGCTCGGAAACCGCGAGGTAAATTCGCGCGGTTATGTAGCCCGATTCAATTTCAGCGGAACAGATCAGCAAAAACCGGTCGGGAAACTCTCCGGCGGTGAAGGGAACCGCGTTCATCTGGCAAAAGTATTGAAGGACGGCGCTAACGTACTTCTTCTTGACGAACCGACCAATGATCTTGACGTGAACACACTTCGTGCGCTGGAAGAAGCTATTTCAAATTTTGCCGGGTGTGCCGTAATAATCTCGCACGACCGATGGTTCCTCGATCGTGTTGCGACACATATTTTGGCATTCGAAGGCGACAGCAGCGTATTGTGGTTCGATGGAAATTATTCCGAATACGAAGAATATCGCAGAAAACAGCTGGGTATCAGCGCCGATCAGCCGCACCGAATGAAGTATAAAAGGCTTACAAGAGATTAATTCATTTGAAGAAATAGTTTCAAAATGTTTTTTTTCTCAAGACAATAGGCAACTTACATTCCTACACACGTTCGCTCAATGGCGTATAATGAGTCAATGCCGGCCCGGTATAAATTTGACGCGGACGGTAAATCCGACCATCCTTCCCATCATGGATTTCTTTATAATTCGCTATCCAGCCTGGCATACGCCCAATCGCAAACATAACGGTATACATACTTACCGGAATTCCGATTGCCCGCATAATAATACCGCTGTAAAAATCTACATTTGGATATAGTTTCCGTTCGATAAAATAAGAATCGGCCAAAGCCGTTTCTTCCAAGCGTTTGGCAATATCAAGCAGAGGATCATTTACCTTTAACACAGCCAGCAGCTCATCGCATTTCTTTTTAATAATACGCGCCCGCGGATCGTAATTCTTATAGAGACGATGGCCGAATCCCATCAGCCGCTTTCCTGATGTTTTGTCTTTCGCTGCTTTAATAAACTTTGATCCATTGTCGCCTGATTTTTGTATATTAATAAGCATTTCAAGAACAGCCTGGTTCGCACCGCCATGAAGCCGGCCCCAGAGAGCGCACACGCCGGCAGCAGCACTTGCAAATAAATTTGCCTGACTAGATGCCACCATTCGAACCGTCGAGGTAGAACAATTCTGTTCATGATCTGCATGCAGCAGGAAAATAAGATCCAGCGCATTTACAACCTCGGGCTGCAATTCATAATCTCCATACGGTTCGGAAAACATCATATGGAGAAAGTTCGCAGTGTACTTATATATAGGTTTCGGATAAATAATCGGAAGTCCAAGCGATTTTCGATAGGAAAAAGCCGCTATCGTTCGCACTTGGGACAGAAGGCGCGCAGCCTGTATCAGAAAAACTTCATCAGGGTCCAATACTTCGGGAAGAAAACAGCCTGCAGCATTGATCATAGAAGAAAGGATGGCCATTGGATGTGCATGCGTAGGAAAACCTTCAAAATGAAATTTCATGTCTTCATGGAGCATCTCGTTCTTCGTCAGGAGATTTGAAAAATCTTTCATTTCCTGAGAATTCGGAAGTCTGCCGTATATAAGCAAGTAAGCTGTCTCCACAAAAGTTGACTTTGCTGCCAGTTCTTCAATTGGAATTCCTCTATAACGAAGTATTCCCTTTTCACCGTCAACGAACGTAATACTGCTTTCACAGGATCCGGTATTTCCATATCCGTCATCCAGCGTAATATATCCCGTCTTGCTTCGAAGAGATGAAATATCAAGTGCCCGTTCACCTTCCGTACCTACTACGACCGGAAATTCATGTACCTTGTTGTCTAATTCCAATTTTGCAACCTTGCCCACGTCTATTCCTTATCTAAAATGTTCATATCTCAATTTGTTTTATTTTTCTAATTTTACCATTATGTCTTCTAAGAATTCTTTTACTTCGATCATTTCATTTCTAATATCTTCATCCTGAATTTTTTTCTTCTGTGGAACATTGATCAATTCGAGCTGCTCTCCGCTGTCCGGCTCAGGTATAAATTCTTTCATCACCTGCTTGGCACCTTCGATTGTGTATTTCTCATCCCGCAGCAATTGCTTGATATGCATAATCAGCTTTATATCTTTATTGGTGTAGATACGGTTGCCTGCACGGTTCTTTGCGGGTTTGAGCTCCGGAAATTCCGTTTCCCAGTAGCGCAGCACGTACTGCTCCAGGCCGGTAATCTTATTGACTTCGCTGATGGAATAATAGAGTTTTTTTATACTTGAGTGCTTCATAGGTCCCTCGTTCATAAATCAATTTTCCATATGAAAATGAACTCGCATTTTTAATTTCACAAATTTGTAAAAGACCAGAACCCGGATCAACACAGCCGGAGAATTAATAAATTGCTTTCCGGCCTACGCAGGCAGTTCTGTGCGAACATAACGATGAAAATTCTTTGGAAATTTCTTCCGCAGCTGCAAAGCCATAGCAATAAGAATCTTTAAAGGCGAAGACAACCGGATACGTTTAGAAAATACATTGTAACGGGCACGTTCGATGCGAAGAAGAAGCAGATAATAAATATTTCCCATTGTACGAGCAGCGGTAAAAAGTGGCTTGTCTTCTTCAGCAAGGCATGCTTTTGCCCGGCGGAAATATTCGTGAGCGCGCTTGCACTCGAATTTCATCAATTCAATAAAGCGATCGTTATATGTCAAGTTGAGAAGTTCTTCCTCGGTATATTGAAAACGTCTCAAGTCCTCCAGCGGCAGATATATGCGCCCGTTTTTGGCATCGGCTTTGATATCGCGCAGAATATTTGTCAGCTGCAGCGCTATGCCAAGGTTGATGGCGTATTGTTTTGTCTTCTCATTTTTATAACCGAAAACTTCCGCACATATCAATCCTACGGTCGAACCGGCGCGGTAACAATACTGCTCCAATTCCGTAAATGTACCGTAACGTGCATTCTTTAAATCCATTTCCATTCCTTTAATCAAATCGTAAAAATGTTCGATAGGAATATGGAATCTATGGATAATAGCCGCAAGGCTGTTCAATAAAGAATAACGCGAAACGCCGTAAAGCGACCTTTTAAGCTCTTCCGTCCATTGCAGCAGCAGTGCATGTTTTTCTTTTTCGTTCCCCCCTTCATCAACGATATCGTCGGTAAAGCGGCAAAATGCATAGATGGTTTCGATCGCATCGCGTTTAGGACGCGGCAATATGAAGAACGAGTAATAAAAATTACTCTTCCGATTCTGCGATAAATTCGGTATCATCGATGTCATCGTCATCGTCTGCACGCTTGTAAGTTACGATAAAAATGTACGAAAGAGAAGACCCGATTTGTCCAGTTTCGTCAGCGCAGGCCTCTTGTTCAGCACATTGTAATCCTGTCCGTGAATTTTCTGCAAAATTCGCATTCCGCCGTACCAGGTAAGTTTCAACTCCCGGGATAGTTCTTTACCGACCTGCGAAATCAGCGGTTTCCCTTCCATAAAAATTTCTGCCGTTCGTTGAACTTCGAATGCCAATAATTTACGAAACCTGTCGTCGAATTTCCGTTCT
>CAZYAM010000093.1:0-11899 GCA_964645575.1 uncultured Ignavibacteriaceae bacterium | reverse complement strand
TTAACAAAATCATTTTGAGAAACTTGGGAAGGCCTACTTCTGGTATCAAATTTAAATTCATCAGCAGATGTATATTTTGCTTCAATTCTTATTTTTTCGATCTCACGATCAAGCTCAATAATATTCTGAAAAGGTACTACTAGGCCACCGTATGCAAAGAAACGGGATTCTGCAGACGGCTGGCGATTTGTCTCATCCGTCATCATTAAATATATATTTTTAATATCGTTACTTTCCATATGATTATTTCGACTAACTTCATTTTTTATTATTCTTCATGTTGTTTATTCTCAATATACTCGATGTATTACACTGTATTCTATCCTCTTTAAAAGTCATACCCTACGTCAATAAATCCGATTTTAATGACTCCATAAATCAGTTTTATCTATCTAAAATCCAACACTATATTCCCTTTTCCTGTATTGCCAATAGCAATCAAATCAGTCGTTAGTTTATTATCAACACCTGTGAAAGTAACCTTAGCTCCACTACTTACTGCGGTATTAGCTATAGCAATAAGATCAGTTGTTAATATCTTTTTTGCATCAATTATAAGTCCACAACCAGTTCTAACAATTACTATAAGGTCAGCAGTAAGTTTCATAAAGGACTCCTTCTAATTATAAATCCAATGGTTATTCGTTGGTTGTCAATTAAATCTATTCTCTAACTCTCAGTTCGTTCGTATGCATTGTTGTACCCATTTGATTATCTGCAACAACGGTGGTGCGACTGCGCAGTAGAAAAAAAGTGACTTAAAGAACAAGGTGAAACTTCTATAGCGATTGTATTTCTTATTTAGAAGTTGAAGCCGGATGAGGATTGCACTCGTGTAATTCTGAAGCATCGTATCATCCGAAAGTTCACTTATCTTCTTTTTGAAAGTCTCGGGGTCCTCGTACGTCTTGGTACTGGGCCACAAGATGTCAAAAGGGACTGTGATCCTCTTCATACTAATACGCGCAGTCCAAAGAGAATCCGAAGGTCGAATTATCTGAATGCATTTGAGTCCGAAGGCAATTAAAAGCCAGAAATAGATGCCAATTACCGATCTCGCAAGTAGTCGAACCAAAAAAAACTGACTATCAAAGAAGACTTCCTTAACAATAAGAGAAAATACCAGAAAAAGTCCTCCCTGTAATGCAAGCAGAATGCTCACCTTTGAGTCAACAAATTGAATCCTCTTCTCAAGATGATCCAGAGCATTTGCTAAATAAATCATACGTGTTTTCATTTGTATGTTCTCCTTGAATTAGTGAATGGATCGTCGTACAACACGGCCACTGAAAACCACCACGGCTAACGATTGATGCTAAGCTGTTGCAAAGACTAATCGCAACTTGAACCAAATGAAATGAGTTAATTTGCAATAGTAAATTAACAACTACCTAAATTGAATGCAATCTAATTAGAATCTTCTTTGAGACGGCATTTCGTTATAATAATCATTTATCATCTGATGACGAATCATCAGGCTCAGATTCTTTATCATCCTCTTTATGTGATTCCTTGCCTTCATCCCGATTTCTTTCGTCGTCTTCTTTATGACTAGTCCAACCCATGTCATTTCATCCTTATATTGTTTGACAAATACTGAAGTCTTGTAAAATAACAAACTATATTTAATTATGATAACTTACCACACGCCATGCTAATTGTACCAACACTCATTCCGTCAGCTTTAGCTGAGCCAGTAAAAATCATAGACCTTGAATTAGTTCGCTTGATGGAATCTCTTTCAATAACCTAATATAATCGCCAGAACCCTCTGTTCGTTCAAACCAACGAAATCTTCCATCGACTCCATTGATTTTTTCGAATGCCATCGCAATCTCTTCGACGAACTGAGTGACAGGTGCATCAAGTGGAAATTGCTTTACGATTCGGCAATCCACAAACACAAAATCTTTCTGTGGTTTTATTCGAATGTCATCTGATAAATATAGATCAGCAAAAAGATCTGCGGAATTTGCTCGTGCTGAAACATAGCATGCGTCATAATTTCTAAATTTATGAAGCGCTGATTCAAATGCGCCACGATCATATTGCTGTTTGGGGTAAAGAGGAAAATGATAGTTACAGACAACTATCTTAGCATCAATAGTTCCAGAGTTAATAGGGACATTTTCGGCTAAACCAGTAATAAATGACTGCTCAGAAACGATATAAGGTTTACCCTTTGGTTGCTTCGCTAATTCTCGTGCCTTTTCAATTTTATTTCCATAGTTGCCATGACTCCATCCAGGACTTGGAATAGAGCCAACTATTAGATAATCAAGCTTAGCGGTAACACTATTTGTTGTCAGACCACCGCGCTTTCGTACTTCACGTTCTGCCGTTAATCTCTTGAAATCTGCTAACTGGCCAGTAAAGCAAAATGCTTTCTGAAGAAATATTATTAGTTTTGTTTGTTGCTCCATATATTTTTGCTGCCTAGCACGTGATTAGGTCGACTGAGTCGACCTTTTGCGACTATTTTGCAAAAGCTATCGTCAATTCGGAAAATTTCTTTTTAGATCTCCACCTGTTAGACATGCCTCGTAAATAATATGGCGTTTTTGATATTTAAAAGCAATGCCCCGATTTTGCGCCAAGATGGGATAGAAAACCGGGGCATTAGGATGCCTGCGTTCCGAGGGGGCGAAAACGCAGGGGGATGTACTTTTGTCTTGCTGCTTCTCTCTTTAATAAATTTAATATCTCTGCCATCAGGACTTACTTGTCCGCCATCTTATTGGGCGGATGTCCTGACCGATATTTAGAGTGTCAGGAAGAAATTCCTGACACCACTATAAAAGGATATAAAAACTGATTTTCCCCTCTAATGGATTTCCCCTTCACCATACTTAACGTACTCACTGTAAATCTATCTTATTCCTTTCGCAGAAAGGCTTTCCATGTATTTTCTATCGACTCCAAGAACATGATTCGTATACCATTCTGTTAAAAACGTAAGCATCTCTTGTTGTATCTCCGGTCCTTTCAACGATATTTCTTGAGACAATGCAAACACCTTTTTTATGAACTCAAGATGCAATTCCACATGCCATAACAATTCCGGATATTCGGCTTCCTTCATATACCGTTCTTCAGTTGCAAAATGATTGTAGGCGTAATTGATAAGGGAATCAAGAATGGCAGATGTCGTTTGCCATTCCTTCTTTTTCTCAATAGAATCGATGATTTGATTTATGATGTCAAGCAAACCGCGATGTTGAACATCAATTTCTTTTACACCGACTGAAAATCGATCACTCCATGGTATCGGTTTCAAGGTTATATCTCCTTTCTAAACTGTCGACTAACATGTAATTAAATCAATAAAGCCAACCATTTATATGCAAAAATTATCGTCAATTCGGAAAAATTTCTATCTGGATCTCCACCTGTTGGTAATGCCTTATAACAAATATCCTCTTTTCTCCACGAAAAAGCAAAGGATATAAAACCCGGGTAGTGTCTCAGTTTAGTGCGGTCAGGACTTACTTGTCCGCCATCTTATTGGGCGGACGTCCTGACCGATATTTAGAGTGTCAGGAAGAAATTCCTGACACCACTATAAAAGGATATAAAAACCGATTTTTCCCCTTGATGGATTTCCCCTTGATGGATATACCATTGAATATATACTTGCGCTCTCTTCATAGAATAATACTTACGTGTTGCGCCGCCCACCTGTCTTTACGCATCAGGACTGCACAGGGATTGGCAAATGGCTCTATCTGATTAGGGAGTTGATCCACCCTAGCGCGTCGTCGGTATCCGCACCTGTGAGCGGTTCGTGACCTCCGGGCAACTCAATGATTTTCACATTTTCACCGCGGTCCTCGAGCGCTTTGGCCAGAGTGCGCGTGGCCGGCGCATTAAAGTCATCAGTTCGGGTTGCCAGGAAGAACAGCGAACCTGGACGGATCTGACCCCGGAAATTCCGAAAAGGCCCCATGTGTCCACACTCAACAATGGCTCCTCGGAACAGGTCGGGACGCTCAAGTGCGTGGAGGTAGGCGCCGCAAGCCCCGCCAGAAAAACCTCCAAGAACCACTGCACGCCTATCGACAGGCCACTTTGCCGCAACTGCATCCAGCAGTGCCAACAGGTGCAGCAGATCCTGCTTATCAGAAGTCCCGTTCATGATTGATGGAGTAGACGCGATGATCCACCCAAAGCGGTCAGCGGCATGCTGCCAGCGGGCAACGATACTCCCGGCATCCCCGTGTGGATCAAGCAGCAACATCAGCGGTCTCGGCTCCGCAAAGTCGCCCTTCATGCTCGCAGGGACATATACACATGCGATCCCGGTGACCATTGCGCTCGAATAATGAATCTTGAGTAAGTCATTAGATGAACTATATTTTTTTTCAATGTATTGATTCGATCCTTGATGCTGTGAAGGAGAAGTTACAATGGTATTCGCTAAAAACCATTTACCATCTCTCCCTAAAAGGACAAGCTCTCCATCATCAGTAATCGCTTTATTGTCGTGTATGTCAATATTATTTTTGACATGCCAAGTTCCATCCTTCTTAAGAATAATTGTCTGTCCTTCAGCAGTTTTTGCGATTTTATCTTGCGAATAAATATTATTAGTGCTGATTAAAAACAAACAAAAAATAATGGAACAGATTTTTAACATTTTTTCACCTTCATTTGATTACAATTTACTTTTTTGCTGCCTAACGACTGGCGTATCCACCAAAAAGACGGCGGACAAGTAAGCTGCGCCACCCTGCCTGCGTGCCGTAAGCACTACGGCAGGCAGGCCGTAGATTTATTCTCGTATTTTATAAGTATTAAGTCCGAAAGACAATTGAGAAATACGATCTCGGAATTCGATAATCGTATCCCGAATATCCTTCTTCCGTACTTGCTCGCCGGCAAATGCAAACAGTAAGTCACCTAGTCGAATCCAAGAAAAGATTCTAATGAAACTATCGATCCCAGAGCGACGAGGATTCTTTCGAGGACTGAGATTGATCTCCATAAGTTTTTGCACAAAGTTCGGATCGATGCCTTTTGCTGTATGAACCTGTTCAAAAAACTTGGTAAATTCCCGCTTAAGCGTTTCAAGCTCATATTTATCTAGACTGTGTTGACTTATCAACCGTTCAGCATCATTAGAAAAGAATGATAGATATTTCCTTATTGCCGTTTTCGTCATTATAATATTCAGGCTGCCTAACATAAGATTAGGTCTGCCAAAGGTGGCAAAGCCATGTCCCAAAGGGACTCCTTCGGAGCCTTTGGCACATCCCTTCGGGAGACCAAGTCGACCTTTTACAATTATTTAGCTTATATTGTCGACGAATAGGAAAACAACTTTTTAGATCTCCTCCTGTTGGCAATGCCTTGTAATAAATATCCTCTTTTCTCTATAAAAAAGCAAAGGATATAAATCCCGTTTTTTGGGCATTGAAATATTTTAGAGTGTCAGGAAGAAATTCCTAACACCACTATAAAAGGATATAAAATCCGGGTAGTGTCTCAGTTTAGTGCGGTCAGGACTTACTTGTCCGCCATCTTATTGGGCGAACGTCCTGACCGATATTTAGAGTGTCAGAAAGAAATTCCTGACACCACTGTAAGATTATTTTAAACTAAGACACTAACAAACGGACAAAAACATTGACCGAAACGAAAAAACTGGTATTACTGAAGTAAGAATTTAATACTTTCGGAAAGTACTCCTGTTTAAGGCAAGAGGACTTTCCGAAAGTATCCGAGCAGAGACTGATTCACTTCGATGACAGCACTTTCCACATTTCATCGAGAAGATCCTGAATCCCTTCTCTCGTTACTGCGGAAATCGGCATGGTTAATACACCGCGCCCGAACTTCAACTTCGCTAATTTTGCCTTACGCGATTCATCAGCTATGTCCATTTTAGTCAAAGCGACAATCTTTTTCTTCTTCGCAATTGCAGATTTAAAAGAGGAAAGTTCATTCAAAAGAACCTGATAATCCTTCTTAGGGTCTTCGCTGACCGACTCAATCAGGAAAACAAGCACTTTCGTGCGTTCAATATGCTTTAGGAATTGAATTCCGAGTCCCTTCCCTTCATGTGCTCCTTCGATCAAACCCGGAATATCAGCAACGACAAAACTTCTGCCTTCTGCATATCGAACAAGTCCGAGATTCGGTATAAGTGTCGTAAAAGGATAGTCTGCAATCTTGGGTTTTGCAGCAGAGATTACAGAAATGAGCGTCGATTTACCTGCGTTGGGATATCCGACAAGCCCGACTTCGGCAAGCAGCTTGAGTTCAAGAATGAGATCTCTTTCTTCCCCCGGCGTTCCGGGTTCAGCAAACCGCGGCGCCTGATTAGTCGCTGTGGCAAATTCCCCGTTCCCCCTGCCTCCCTTTCCGCCTTGTGCTATTACAATTTCATCGCCATTGTTAACCAGATCATTAATTATTTTCCCGTTAAGCGCATCCCGAATAAGCGTACCGCATGGAACTTTTACAATTACATCTTTTCCCGATTTTCCTTCCTGATCTTTCCCGCGCCCGTTTTCGCCGCGTTCTGCGATATAATTCCGTTTGTATCTGAAATCGAGCAGAGTATTCAATTGACGATCCGCACGGATTATGACGCTGCCGCCGCGCGCGCCGTTTCCTCCGTCAGGCCCGCCTTTCGGAATATATTTTTCATGACGAAAGCTGACACATCCGCTGCCGCCGTCGCCGGCTTTCACAGATATTCTTGCTTCATCAATGAATTGCACAAAAAATCCTTACTTACTGATCGGAAGAAGACGAACGAAAATGAATTGACAATTTATCAGTGAGCAGTACCGCCACCTTGCTGAATGGATTTACATCATTTGCACGAAAAAGCAACTCAAGATATTGAGTAACATCCTTCCATGTTTCCAGAAGACTTATCTCCGTTATCGCACTATGGAATGCCGTCTCATCGTTATCGAATATTTTTTTTACTATAAGCCGGCGTTCCTTTTCCGATAAAATACTTAAAATCTCCTTTTGTTTCGTATCCGGTATCGATGCAGGAATTTTTTCTTCGTTCTCGCCGGAAATAACGGGCGGCTCACCGGATGCTCCGGAAACTTGTTCCGCCTGTGCAACTGCACCGGCCTCTTGTTCCCGTATAATCTCATCGCCGGCATAATCGGAAGCGGGCCGGCCGGCTGCCGTAACATCTGCTGCCTGAATTTCATCTGCAGTATCGGCTTTCGAAGCAACCGGACTTGCAGTCGCATCTTCTTTCCCGACACGTACGATTTCTATTATATCCGCCAGGCGTTCAACTGTAATTTGAAGAACTCTGTTTTGATCACGTTCTAACTCAAGCCGGGCGCGAATATTCGCAAGCTGCTTGTCTTCAAAGAAAACAATTGCCGCATTGATCGGAAGTGTCTGTTGTTCAAATTCAACCTGCGGAACCATTTTTCCTGACTCGACAAAATCGAACAATGCGCGTGTCATCTGGGCAAGTTCGAAGCTTGTGTGCTGCGCGACTACTTCACGGTCGATTTTATCGATCAGCGACTTGAACTCTTCATAGGTCACTTCCGCCAATCCATGATCAACAAGATACCGTTTAATCAGCTCGGGGAAATAGGTATAATCAATACAATATTTCAATCTTTTTTCTATAGTCGAAGAAGCGACCCTGCGCTGGTCGCCAACGATAAAATTCAAGAGCGTCCACTGCGGGCGGCAGAGATAATTAAACTGGAAATGTACCGATTCATCTAAAATCGATTCAAATTCCTGCCGGCTGAAATGGTAGTTTTGAACAAGCAGTAAATCGATCTGTGCCTCAAGGCTTTTTACCTCGGCAAGCGAATACGGCATTTTTTTAGAGCGGTGCTCCAATCCCCGTTCATGTGCGAGTATCTTTTCCACTTCGGCTTTGAAGTACGCTTTTATTGCAGGATGAATATTGGTCGTAAGAATCTTCTTAAGGAATACATCATCCTCCTCGCCTATCGTTTTAACACGAACTGCGTGGATAATAGATTCTATTTCTGCTTCGAAAATATAGCCCATAATTTTATGCCATGGAGCCAATTAGCCATTGAGTTAATTTATTCATCCAATTTATTTTCCAAGGACCAGATTAACCCGGTCAATTTCTTTCTGTGCTGCTATTTTAAATTGTGGATCGGTTCCTTTTCGTGCAATGATTTGCTTGTACATCGTTATCGCCTGATCATATTTTGACATTTTCTCGTATGACTGGCCTGCCATATAATACGACGTCGATATCCAATCCATTTTACCTTGTCTTGGAGTAAGATAAGGTACCTTCAGAAATTCCAGAATCGCTTGTTGATATTCTCCTTTATAGAAATATGCTTCGCCGATATAGTAACGAAGTTCTGTTTCAAGGTCGATATTTCCTTCATTTAATAAATCCTGAAGATGGAGAATCGATCGGTCGTGATAACCCAGCTTCTGATACAGTACACCGATATCAATTCTCTTATTGATGAGGTCAGGATCCTTCGGGAAACGATCGATATACTTTCGCGTCAGCTCCAATGCATCGTCGTATAATTTCATTTCCTTATACACCATAATTAAATTACTCGTTGCCAACGGAACAAGATCAGGAGAGAGCTGTTCATTCTCTAAAATGCTGCGGTATTGTTTTGAAGCTGCATCCCATTTTTCCATGCTGTAATATGCATTGCCCAGGCTTAACCGCACACTCGGAATAATCGGATCGTTGGGAGAATATTTAAGCAGAGAATCATACATGCGCACTGCAAGAGGTGTCTTTTGATCCAGCTCATACAAACGCGCCGTCCAGAACATCGTTTCCGGAATGATGCGCGCTTTAGGATATGAGCGGACAACATGAGCAAACCGTTCCCGCGCTTTCGCAATATCTTCTTTGCGCATTTGATACTTTCCTCGCTCGAATTCAAACTCCGCTTCATAATTATACGTATGACTATATTTCTTTATGAATTCCTCAGCCCGTTTATCGGCTTTCTTTATATTATCGATTCGAAAATACGATATGACAATACGCGATTGTATATATTTTTTTGTGGTATCGTTTTTTGCCTGTAAAAGTGCTTCGTTATATCTTTTAATAGCATCGGCATATTGTTCGTTTTGAAAAAGCATATCAGCCGTTTCTAATAAGACAGATGACTGCCCCTCCGATTTACCTGAAATTCGGCTTACTTCCTGCATATATTTTGCCGCGAGGTCCAAATCGTTGTCCTTTTTGGCAATAGATGCAAGCGCATAATAAGCCTGTCCGGCTCTTTCCGATGTCCGGTCTCTTGTCACATATTCTGCATACCATTTTTTCGCCCCGGAAAAATCCATGAGTCTCTCATAACACATTCCAAGTTTATAAATAACCGAACTTTCGACCTCGGAATCTGCAGCGTCAAAAAAGAAATCAGACTGTAATCTCTCCAGATTGCGCAGGTACCATTCCTTCGCATTCGTAAAATCACCTGCAAAAAAATATGCATCAGCTTTAAAAACCTCAAGATTCGATCTCGACATATGATAAAAATACCGGGTTTCAAGAAGATCTAAATACTCAAACGCCTTTGCTGCCATTCCATTGCCTGCGGCGTATTTAGCAAGGCACTCAGCAGCAGCAGGGCTTTTTTCATGATTCGGGTTCTTAGCCAGAAATTTATCAAGCACTTGAAACGCCTCGTCCTTCTCCATCATACCGTCCAGCGCAATGCCCAACCGGTACTGTGCCGAGTTAGCTGTCTCGCGATTCGGATACTTTTCCAAGATAATCTTGTACGTTCTAACAGCGTTTTCATAATTCTTAACCTTCAGATAAGCATCGCCAAGCAGAAGAAGCGCTTCATCTCTTCCGCGCATATTCGATGATTTCGATAAAAATTTTGTTCCCAGCGCCCGCAATTCTTCCGGCTTTTCCGCCAATTGCAGACGGAGCGTAAATGCCGCAATAATCGCTTGCTCGGTAAACTCGCCTGCCGGATAGAGCACTGCAAGAGAATCGTAAAGAGCAATTCCTTTAGAAAGAAATTCTTTTTTCTTTGCAGTTTTATCCTTCTCTTTCAGTGCAAGCATTTCATACGACTGTGCCTGTCTGAACAACGCTGTCGGCCGCACAGCGTCTTCCAAATCAAATGTCAGCGCGTTTGCATACTGCTCGGCAGCAAGCCGGTAATCTTTCAGATCTGTAAAATAAATCTCGGCAAGGCGATAAGCAAGATTCCCTTTTGATTTCTGCGAGATAACATCTCCGATCAAAAGTGCAAGTTTCTGCAAACCTGCATCTTTATTGTTTATTTCAAAAGCCTTAATAAGTCGAATTTGTTTTTGAGCCTCCGGAACAAACTCACTGCCCGGATATCGACGCTGAAGATTTTCGAATGCTTTTATCGCCTCATCCATATTACCGGCTTTTTTCCAGGCTTCGCCTAACTCCATTGCTGCATCATCAACCCATTCACTCGAAGGAAAATACTCGAGCAGCCACTCGCAAAAATCGACTACAGTCCTGGATTCGCCGGTTTCATTATTGACCGCTGCAGCTCCTTCTATTAAAAGCCTGGGCAAATTGGGATCCGATGGATACTGCTGACGGAACAGATTTATCAATCGTACAGCTTCTGTAATATTCCTCGCTTTGACCGCGCTCTTGATTGCACCTACAAGAACTGGCCGGCGATCCATATCTACGGTACTGTCGTTCAAAGCACGTATGAAAAGCCGGGCCGCTTTTTTAGAATCACCTGCATGTTCAGCCGCAATACCGGCTTTGTATAATGCTTCTCCATTGCGCAGTCCACGGATTTTTACGGCTTTCTCAAAAAATTCAAAAGCCTGTTTATTAGACTGCATGCGTTTGAAAACTTCCGCCATTTCAATATACACATCCTGCTTAAGCTGACCGGGAGCTTTTGAACTGTCGTCAACTACCGATTTCCAGACCGATAGAGCTTCATCTGTTTTGCCGGATGCATTTTTCAGCACACCGAGTGTAAAAAGCGCATTACAATAGCTTGATGTCGATTTGAAATTTTCTATCACATCGGACAATGCGCTTTCTGCTTCGGCAATTTTTCCAAGGCCCATGAGCGATTGTCCGTACAACACGAGTGCACGGGCTTTTAACTGCGGATCCCCGGCCGCGTCAATTACACGCTTGCTTTCCTGCCGCGCCTGATCTAATTGTCCGGTAGAAATGTATATCTCGGCAAGTCTATTTCTTGCCGATAGTACTTCATCAGTCGTATATTCCTGAGTCAGTATTCGCAAAACACGGAGCGTATTTTCCTTATCCTTTAGCCTGCTGTAGTAATCGGCTGATTTGAGAAGTGCAGCCGGTGCAAATTTACTGTTCGGGTGAAAAGTCTTTACACGCTCAAATCCCATTGCCGCCTCGCGCTCGCTATTCATTGCGGCATATTCTTCTGCAACATTCATCCATGCTTCAGGTGCTTTTATGTTATCCGGATACGCAAGAGCGAAATTCTGGAATGTTTGACGCGCCTCTTCGTGCTTGCCAAGCTTCGATTGTGTCAGGCCGAGATAAAAACGCGCTTCAATTCCCAGCGCACCGCTCGGATAGAGATTGATAAACATGTTTAACTGTTCCAGCGCAAGATCGTACATTTTGTCGTTATAGAGATTAACGGCAAGTTTAAAATTGGCATTCTCTTCGGAATCCTGAGTAAAGACAGGACAGGCGAATAAAAATAAAAGGATAAAGAGTTTCAGTTTCATGTGCGAAATGTAGCCAAATATGAGAGGATTTGCAAGAAACGTGGGACAAGAGATTTTGAGAAGATGAGATTGGGAGATTATAAGACTATGAGATTGGGAGATTGCAATAGCAGCAGCTGCAATGCCGTTAATTTCAGCCCTTGCTATTTCTTACATTTTGTATAATATACTTGTTGAACCTTTATTCTATTAT
>CAZYAM010000092.1:8616-12064 GCA_964645575.1 uncultured Ignavibacteriaceae bacterium | reverse complement strand
GCACTAGCTTCCCGTATTAGCTTAAAGTATGTCTATTATAGAATAGACGCCTGCACTAATTGAACGGCGTAAGAGGTTATTATCTCCTCTTTTTGCGCGATGCTTTAGAAACGACACGCTCGCTTTTCGATTTCTGAACTCTTACCTGCGGTGTTTCTTTCACTACATGAGAATGCAGATCTATTGAGTGAATAATCGATTCCGCTATTTCAACGCCTGCACCAAGGCTTAAACCCAGCCAGAGTCCATCAAGAAAATTATTGCGAAACAGTGATGAAGGCAGAGACTCGACATTTGTGAGCATGCCGACAAAAAAAGTCAGTAAAACAAATACTGCTCCGTAATAAACACCGACGAACATAAATTTCCATTGCTTGAATTTCTCTAATTTCCTCTCGAAGAGAAATGCCACAACTATAATGGAAAGATTAACTCCGAACGACCAGATCACAGCATTTATAACAGGCATCCACGCCATAGCAATAATGAAGATAACTGCACTCGTGGAAACAGCTGCGGTAATAGTGTTGGAAAGGCCTCGAACATGATAAAATGCAAAAATAAACGAGGTACTAACTCCGTACATAATAAAGTATACAAACGCAGGCGATTGCGGATCAAAGATATCGGTACCATACAACATTAATCCAGCAATCATGCTTCCTAAAAAACCGAGGATTGTGATAAAAGAAAGCCTCCAAAATTCCCCAAGCCAATTTGTCATTTTATACTCCTTTTCTTGTTTATTGAATAGTTTCTCTGTCATTCAATCAAACCTAATATACAGACTTTTCTGTTTTTTCCAATTCTTCAAAGTATTTCCGTATTAATTCCTGATAATCCTTAGAATATCCCTGTTCCAATGCTTTCGACAGTTCTTCCCTTAACCGGCTGCTGTCCTTCAAAGAGTCCCAGTCTATATCCTTCGGACTCCGACGAGTTATTTGTGTGCCGGTTTCTGCCTTGCGTTTCTTTTCATAGTCGCGCTCGCGCGTAGATTTAGAAGCATCCAGAAGCCGTGAGAGAATACGTTCCTGCTCTCTGATCGTTTCTGGATTCACATTATTTTGTTCAAGATTCCTGATAACCTCTTCCATCTCTTCTGCAATTTTTTCAAGATCGCCCAGTATCTTTTTCCGATCGCCGCTTTGTTGCGCTTCGCGGTTCAGCTCCTCCAGTGTTTTTTTAATTGCACCCTGTTCCTGTGCCAGCCGGGCAGCTTCAGCTGCTTGCTGCGGAGACATTCCGCCCATCTGCCGGGTCTGCATGTTAACGAACATTTGCCGGCCTGCAGCCATTTGCAACTGCTGCATAAGACTCCCTGCGCTGCTTCCGCTTCCTCCCTGCATCATTGTCTGGAGTGCATTCTGTACTTGTATTGCCGCACTATTAAGAGCGGCCATAGCTTTTACCTGTTCCCTGGATGCATTTACGCCATTTCGATCAGATAAAAACTTCATTGAATTATTCATATTTACCAGCGCTTCACCAATCGCTTGACCCATTTCCGGTGTTATAATAAAAGATTTTTGGGATAATTCATTCAATTCCCTGATTATATTATTCAAGTCTTGAGCAATCCGCTGCTGATCCTGTGCATTCTGACGAAGCTGCGGAGAGTTCCTCGGTGATTGCTGCGATCGGTACTTCAGCGCTTCTTCTTCTTTTGAAAGCTCCAGAAGATTATTGATCGCTTTACGCATTTCGTTCACCACGTATTGCGATTGTTGCTGAAGCATCTGCTGCTGCATTGCTTCCATTTGCCGGCTGAACTGCCGGAGCTGCTCTCCGATTTGCTGCTGAGTTTCTTGCGCCTGCTGCATTTGTCCCTTTTGCATTTGCTGCGATGCCTGCTGCATTTTCTGATCCAAATTCTGTTTCTGCAACTGCTCCAAAGAACTCTGCATTTCATCTGCGGGCATTTCAGTAAAGAACTCCTCCATCCTGTGTTGAAGATCGGCTGCCTCGTGTTCCATGTCTTGCTCTTTCTTTACAAGATCAGCCTGCTTCTTTGCTAATTCTTGTTGTTTTTGAGAATTATCGGATGACTTCGAATTCTCTTCCTGAAGCTCTTTCTCCGATTTCTCCAGATCCTGCGCTCTTTTTTTCACTTCATCCATTTTCTGTTCGATACGGAGACGCTTAAGCAGATTCAATGTTCTCTCTATGCTCTGACGAAAGCGTTCTTCCGAGAAGGTCAAGTCCTTCATCGCCTGCTGAAGTTGTTCTTTGTTGATATTCAGCATCTGCTGCTGCAATTGCCCGAGCATCTTCTGTAACTCTGCAGCATCAAGCTGCTGGAAAAGCTGCTGAAGCTCCATGTATTTCTCCATCGTCTCCATCGAAAGCACATTTTGCTGCTGCATTTGCTGTGTCATTTGCTCGACCCGGGATTGCACATTTTCCAGTTTCTTTTGTACTTCCTGGTATTGTTTTACTATTTCTTCCATTTTCTTTTGCGTCTGCCAGTCAGGATCCTTGTTCTTCTTCAAGTCGCGATTGATGGACTCCATATTCTCTTTCAGTTTCTTTGTATCATCAATCGACTGCTTCAGATCTTCTATGGAACGATCATGATCCTTATTGATATCGGCAAAAACCTCGTCTAAAGAAGGGAGCCTGAGAAGATAAAGCTTGCTTCGTCCGCTTTTTGAACCATAGATTGCATCATTATCAAAAACTTCAGCAAAATATTCAACAACATCTTCCGGCACGAGATTGAGACTCGTAAGATTCCATCTATAATACATTTCGATTTGCCCTTCAGAAGCAGTGGGGAGAGGAATTGAAGCAAATGTATACTCGTCATGCGCCTGTTCATAACGGGATTTAATTAATCTATATCCAAGACGCATACTAGAAAAACCGAAATCATCTCTTGCTTTCAAGAAAAGCGGGATCTCTTGATCGCCGATAATATCAATGTTACGGCCCGGATCGACAATTATAACTGTTGGAAATTCGTCCATAACCGTATTAAGCCGGTAGGTAACCGGTTCGATGCTCGCTAATCCTTCTTCATCAAGAAGGTGAATAGAGTATGAAGTATTTGAAAGTAATGGAAATGATGCGGAGAATTTTTCCTGCCGTGTTGTGAACATTAACTTTGTATCGTTTCCGAACTGCATTACCGCTTCTTTTAACATCTTGCTCGCGGATCCTGAAATAGTGATCCGCGTGCCTGCCAAAGCCGTAACATCACCGACAGACTCATCCGATATCTGCGGCGGAATTTTAGTATATGCCGGATAATCGAGACGCACGTAAAATGATCGTATCAACGGGCGATTCAGTACAGTCAGCGTATAGTGTTCGCTTTCAGCATCTGCATATTGAGCAAAATATTTTGTCGTTGTGCTGACTGCCTGAAATGTTGCCGAGAAGATACCGCTCAAATCCGGTTTTACTTTCAGTTCGTCGAAGTTCTCCTGTCCTTCCTGTTGCCGTA
>CAZYAM010000092.1:0-8516 GCA_964645575.1 uncultured Ignavibacteriaceae bacterium | reverse complement strand
ACAGATCGTGTAAAATCGAGCGGTTGGATTTCTTTAGTAAATTCTTTGAATGTCTCGTCAATTAATTCCGTTGAATAAAGCATGGAAGCTGAACCGACCTCTTTTGCAAGCTGAAGAGCATTCAACAACCTGTCTTTAATGGAAGGGAAAAACATGCCGATTCGTTTCGCGATCTCGTTCTCTGTAATCGACGGCAGCACACGGACCAATCGAAGAAACGGACGAACAATCATCCAACTGCCCATGCATACAAACAAAAGGGCGGAAAGAATAACGATTATTGTTCTGACTGTTTTGGAAAAACCAAATAATGTTTCAGCAAGAATAAGAGACGCCGTTATAATGAGAACGCCCGTAAAAAAAACGAGAGTATTCGAAAGAAGATACACACGGTTCTTTTTATTACGAACCAGATGAATTCGATTCAGCAGCATTGTAAGCGTCGAAGAAGAATCACGCATAAACTTTTTATTCTTTAATAATGCTCAATGTGTTAATATCCACACAACAATATTTGTTCCGAACTTTAACGCTTCCTGCCGGATTGTTTCAGGATCGCCATGAATCTCTGAATCAGCCCAGGCATCGCTCGGATTTGATTCATACGTATAATAGACGATTAGTCGACCTTTATGGAACAATCCGAATCCCTGCGGCGGTTTTTCATCATGTTTATGAGTTTTTGGCACACCATTCGGAAAACTGAAGTGGCAATTGTAAAGCCCGTAGTTGAACGGCAGCTCGATTAATTCCTGATCCGGAAATACCTTCTTCATTTCCCGCCTGAATGCTTTATCCATACCGTAATCATCATCCGCATAAAGAAAGCCGCCCTGTGTCAGATATGCACGAAGCCGTTGTACTTCATAATCAGAGAAAGCAATATTTCCATGCCCTGTTATGAAAAGAAACGGATACGAAAAAAGCCTATCGCTTGTAAGATCCGCAAACTCGTACCCCGGATCGCAATCGATGTTCGTGTTTTGCTGGACAAACTTTAATAGATTAACTTCTGCCGAAGGATCATTATACCAATCTCCTCCGCCGTTATATTTCAGGCGCGCAATACGGAATTGGCTTTCGATACGAGTTTGTGCTTCTGCTATATACATTCCGCACAAGATAACAAAAAATACATAACTGATTTGTTTAATCACAATACTACCATAGATTTTATAATCGATAAATTTGTCTTATTATCAGAATTAATGTAGAGAATGAAATTACGATAATCAATGAATCATGCTTGCAACTATGCGTTCTTCTGTCTAAGTTGCTATGACCGTAATATTCATAGGTGCTTTTATGAACACCGTAAGATATTCAACATTACTTATCCTCGGAACCTTGCTCCTTTTCAATAACTGCCAACCACAAAATGAATCCATCGACCGCCAGCCTGCAGTTGCCGGATCATTCTATCCTGCCGGTCGAATGGAGCTCAATACAATGTTAAAGCAGCTCTTTGCTGAAGCAGTACCATCTAAAAACATTCAAAACGTTATCGCTATAATATCGCCGCATGCGGGATATGTGTTCTCGGGAGAAGTAGCGGCTTCAGCATTTAATCAGATCGATACTGCTAAAGAGTATGAAAGTATTTTTGTTTTGGGTTCGAGTCATTATCTCGATTTCGAAGGCGCATCGATCTATTCACAAGGCAACTTTATCACTCCGCTCGGTACCGTCAAAGTAAATACAGAGCTTGCCGATAAACTTATTAAGGAAAACAGTGTTTTTTCCAATCGTACCGATGCTCATGCACGCGAGCACAGTCTGGAAGTGCAACTGCCGTTTCTTCAATACAAGCTGCGCAGGGAATTCCGGATTGTCCCTATCATTCTCGGCAGACAAACGCCTAAGACTTTTAAAAACATTGTCAGGGCATTGCAGGCATATTTGAATCCCAAAAATCTTTTCGTCATCAGTACCGATTTTTCGCATTATCCGTCATATGACGATGCAAAGAATATCGACAAAGCTACTGCGGAAGCAATTCTAACAAACTTGCCGGGTAACCTGCTTCAGTCAATAAGAACAAGTGAATCGAAAGGTTATTCCAATCTTGCCACTTGTCTCTGCGGCTGGACTAGCGTGCTGACGCTTATGTATATGACAGAGAATAAGCCGGATATTACCTACACGCACATCCAGTACAAAAATTCCGGCGATACTCAATACGGTGAAAAGAACCGGGTTGTCGGTTATAACGCAATTGTAGCTGCTTTGAAAGAAAATAAGACAGGCACAGAATTTAAACTCAACGATAGGGATAAGAAAGAGCTACTGCGAATTGCACGCAATACAATTATTGAATATATAAAGAACCGCAATATGATAGAAGTTGATGAGAAGAATCTCTCGCCGGCAATGGAAACAAACTGCGGTGCTTTTGTCACATTGAAAAAGAATGGCATTTTACGCGGCTGTATCGGCCGGTTCGATGCGAGTGAACCATTGTACAGGGTAGTGCGGGATATGGCGGTCGCATCTTCGACTCAGGATCATCGGTTCAAAACGGTTGAGACGAGTGAAATTCCCGAAATCGAAATAGAAATTTCTGTGCTTACTCCGATGCGGCGCATCAATTCCGCCGATGAATTCCAACTGGGAAAACACGGCATTTATATGAAAAGGGGGTATAAATCCGGTACATTTCTGCCGCAGGTATCTGCGGAAACCGGATGGACGAAGGAAGAATTCTTAGGCCACTGCGCACAGGATAAAGCAGGTATCGGCTGGGACGGGTGGAAAGATGCCGAATTATATATTTATGAAGCAATAATATTTGGTGAAAAAGAGCCGGGAAATAAGTAGTTGAAAAAAGATACTCCAAAAATCTCTAAACGCGAATTTCTTCGCCAGTGCACTTTATGTGCCGGAGGACTTGCGCTTGGTGCGTACAGTTCAAATGTTTTTTCTATTTCGTCAAACACTGACTTAGGAAAGTATAGCAAGGAAGCGCTTTTCTATTCGAAAACAGCCGATGGATTGTTATGTGAAAAATGCCCGCACTCGTGTTTACTGAATGACGGTGACGTCGGATTCTGCCGCAATCGGGTTGCAAGCGACGGCAAAATGTACTCCATTGCATACGGCAATCCTTGCGCAGTACATATCGATCCAATCGAAAAGAAGCCTTTTTTTCATTTTCTTCCAGCTACGCATGCATTTTCAATTGCTGTTGCGGGATGCAATTTACGCTGTCTAAATTGTCAGAATTGGCAAATATCGCAAGCGAGTCCGAAGGAATCAGATAACATTGAATTAATGCCTGATGAAGTCGTTAGGGCTTGCATCAACTCTGGCAGTGAATCCATTGCTTACACTTATTCCGAACCAATAACATTCTACGAATACGCTTATGACACAGCAAAACTGGCACATCAGCAGAAAATCCACAATGTATGGAAGTCGGCCGGCTACATTAACGAGAAACCGCTTCGGCAACTATGCAAGGTGCTTGACGCGGCAAATATTGACTTGAAAATCTTCGATAAGGCAATTTATAAAAAGCTCTGCTCAGGAAGACTTGCACCGGTACTTAGAACGCTGAAGGTAATACACGAAGAAGGTGTTTGGTTGGAAATTACAAACCTCATCATTCCGACATGGACAGACAATTTCGACACTATCAAACGGATGTGTGAGTGGCTTTGTGCTAACGGATTATCCGATGCTCCGCTGCACTTCAGCCGGTTCACGCCTCTTTACAAACTCAGCCAGCTTCCGCCGACTCCTATTGAGACACTGATAAAGGCACGCACAATTGCTAGAGAATCAGGAATCAGGTTCGCCTATCTTGGCAATGTAGCCGGTCACCTTGCAGAAAATACATACTGTCCAAATTGTAATAAAATTATCATCGAACGGCGTGTGTTCACAATACTGAATAATCACATCGTAAAAGGAAAATGCAAATACTGCGGAGAAAAAATTCCCGGCGTTTGGGGATAATCGAATTATTCTTATTTGGAACACCTTTATTATTGATCCATGAGTGAAAATCTCGCCGCAAATAGAATACAACACATAAGTATTTCTCTCGTTTACATCGGCTTCGGTTCTATCCTTTCACAAATTCTTCTCATTCGTGAATTCCTCGTTAGTTTTTACGGCAACGAACTCAGTATAGGTATTATTTTTGCCGGCTGGCTGGTCTGGATCGGTATTGGATGTGCTGCCGGCAACAAAGTCGTTAATAAAAAAATAAATATTTCGTATTGTTTCTTTATTCTCATTGCCCTCACACCGTTAGTTACACTCTTGCAGATCATTGCCGTGAAATTCTCCCGCGGTTTTCTCCAGGCTTCAACCGGTGAATTTTTATCTATGATGAAACTTCTTGGATTTTCATTTTCGATCCTAAGTATTGGATGCTTTTTATGGGGAATACTGTTTACTATTGGTGCAAAAATACTTACATCGGGCAGAGAAGAACTCTGGCGAGGAGTAAACAAGGCGTATGTGCTGGATTCTATCGGGTGTGTCGTCGGCGGATTGCTTTTTTCATTTGTAATGGCATCGTTATTTTCAACTCTGCAAATTGTTTTATTCATACTCTTATGTGCCTGGAGCATAGTGCTTTGGCAGTATTTAAGGATTAAAAGATATTTCAAGACAGCCGTTATTCTCTGCCTCATAGCCCTGTACTATATTCTTCTCCAACCGACCCGAATGCTTGAACATCGAATTGATGCTTTTCAATGGTCACTTATAAACGATAAACTCACATTTATACAATCGATTGACACAAAATACCAGAATCTCTCGCTTCTTCGGCTGGAAAATCAATATACAGTATACACAGACGGTCGTCCGACGTACAATATCCCTGGCACCTACGAAACCGAGCTCTTTCTGCATTCAATTTTAGTCCACCGCTGTGATGCAAAACGTGTGCTTATTTTAGGCGGTGGATTTAACGGTTTAATCAAAGAAATTTTTAAATATCCTGTACGAAAGATTGTGTATGTAGAAATCGACCCTGCACTTCTTCATTTTGTCGAACCTGTATTGGATCCGGAGAACCGGCAGGCAATGCGAGATTCCCGGGTCAAGATTGTATCCGGAGATGGGCGCGAATTTTTATCTCGAAAACAACCGTCATTCGATGTTATCATCCTGAACGTCGCAGAACCGTCAACGGCAAGTATGAATCGCTTCTTTACTTTGGAATTCTATCGGCAATGTTCTGACCTATTGACCCCGGATGGTATTCTTGCATTTTCTTTCCCTTCATCCGCCGAATATATTACAGATGAAATGAAAAAATTAAATGCTTCCATCTATCATACATTCAAACAGGTATTCCAGAATATACTGGTTATTCCCGGAGACCATGCCATTTTAATAGGATCAATGGGTAAAGTACCATTTATACAGGATCCTGATTCGCTTGGACAGCTTTATAAAGCTGCTGAAATATCGTCAGAATATTTTTCCAAGTACACATATGAAGAGAAAATGTCTCCTGATAGAGTTAAATACATCACAAACACACTGGAAGCAATCAAAGAATACCGCGTTAACACCGATACCGATCCCGTAACGTACTATTTCGACTTATTATTATGGAATCGATTGCTGCAAGGAGATAATAAATTATTTTCAACTTTGACTCGTACTAACATATTTACCGCCGGCATTCTTGCTGCAGTAATGATGTTTATTGTTATCTTTGCATATCGAAAGCGAGAAAATAAATCAGGACGGTGCGCACTTGCCATAATAATTGCCTGTGGAGGATTTATTGGTATGACAATCAATCTTCTCCTAATTTTGAATTTCCAGGAGACATTCGGATCTATTTATGAATTACTCGGCGCAATGTCGGCCGTATTTCTATTCGGGTCGGCTTTGGGAGCAATGTATGTTGCGCAATTGTCTCAAAAATACAAAATAAAATTTATTCTGCTTGTTATTCTCATGGTGCTTGCGGGCGTTTTACTTTTAATTCCGCAATTGCTGCATATCTTGCTGCAGGTTCATTTTATGCCGTTTACACTGATAGTTTCAATGTTCTGCGGCGGATTAATCGGAATGTTATTCGGCATTATCAATCGGTTATATTCCCGTCACATAACGGATATTGGCAGTGTTTATGCCTATGATGTGCTTGGCTCTTCTGTAGGTGCATTGACAGCGTGTTCTCTGCTTCTGCCGGTACTGGGAATTCAAGAAATGACCGTCTTCCTGGCCGTCATCTTGTTACCCGCAATTTATGGGTCGATACTTATTCAAAGAAACGGTTAATTTTTTCTTCGACTTCTATTCCGAATGCTGACCGATTACATTCAAGATCCTCTTATCAATCTGAGGCAGATCTGCACTCATAAGACACGCTTGTTTATATGTTAAAACAAATTCTTTACCACCCTTCAAAAGCGTTTTAGTAAGGGCGGGCCTGCCGAGACGCATATCGATTTCATATGCCATTCGCTGGCCGGAAGCGGCTCCGTAATTGCCTTCGAACGAGCCGGAAAGATTTGCATCCATTATAAGCTTTTGTGCTCGTTTATAGGATATATTCGGTGAACACATTTCTATAAGAACAGAGTTAAGCTTTTCTACTGCTTTTGATGTTGTTTCAAACCATATTCTGCCGGGTGTATCTCCTGCAAGATTCGTTTGCAAGTTAATATAGTACGCAAAGCCTTCGTTCTGCACAAGATCAAGCAGGTATTCAAATGCATTTTTGGGTTTCAAATATTCAGGTGAATTTTTTTGCATAATTGAAAATGCCGCATGGAAACATTCATGAGCCGTTATATTAAGCAACTCAATGAATTGAGCTCTTACGTTAGGAGGTTTTTTTATTAAGTGAGCAAGATTAACAACAATGACAGGTTCACCTTCCTCGTCCTCGACAAAAGTAGGCGTATCATAATTCCACACCACATGCCTTTCATATGCGTTTGCACGCTCATTTCCAACAATAACAAGATATATCGAAAAACGGGTCGACACTTTTGCTTCAGGTGGAAAGAATGATGCAATCGTTGCAACAATACGGCGGTTCAAACGTCGTTTTTTTACTTCATCTATGAGTTTTCGTAATTCCGGAATATTCTTCTTTGCCGGTAAAAATCCATATATATCACTTTCAAATCCCGGATTGTTTCTTGCTATTATAAGTTGATCTCGAAAATCATCGGTGGACTTAGATGCACGTGCTAATAGAACACTCGTCGCTGCCGCAAGTTGATTCCCGCGAAGCTTCGCTACATAGTCTGCATCGCCGATACGGTAATCAAAATAATCAAGAGTCTGCTCGGCAGCACTATAATCTATTCCTAACGAAAAATCAAAATTTGAACTTATTTGAGCATTTACTATACAGGTTGTCAAATTAAAAAACAGCCCGCATAGCACAACATATTTTGCAAAAAATGAGACCGGGTTCTTCATTGTTTTATTTTCCTATATAGAAATGTAAGAGGAAAGTCGTAGGATGTCAAACTGCGTCGCTCCATTCTTACTGCTCCAATACAATTTCTCTTTCTAATAACATTTTTATACATTAAGCATTATTTGATAATACTGATTTCTTGAATTAGAATATTTTAAATTTTATGCCTTATGCCGGCGAGCTGAGCGCTCTTATTACTGCAATAATGTGGACAGGAAGCGCACTTGCATTCGCAGCCGCAACTACTCGTGTCGGATCTGTTTACGTCAATATCGTCCGTCTTATTGCTGCAATTGCTTTCTTATTTCTTACTATTCTCATTTTTCATATTGATTTTTCAGTTACCTGTATTCAAGTATTGTATTTGTCTCTCAGCGGATTAGCCGGTTTTGTATTTGGTGATACGTTTCTTTTCAAATCATATGAATATAATAATGCCCGAATCGGTTCGCTTATCATGTCGGCTGCGCCGGCAATAGCAGCAATATTCGCATATGTTTTTTTAAAGGAAACACTCTCACCTGCCGGCATTTTTGGAATGGCCGTCACACTTAGCGGCATTGCTCTCGTCGTGCTGGAACGAAAAGAACTTTCCTCCCATTATATACCAATCTCGGTGATTGGTGTGTTTTATGCTTTTCTTGGTGCTGCAGGTCAAGCCGGAGGATTAATTCTTGCAAAAAGCGCATTTACAGCGGGTCCGATAAATGGATTTACTGCCACTTTGATCCGTGCAATTGCAGCAACGCTTATATTATTACCGTTAAACTATTTCGCGAAACGCTTTGTTCATCCTGTTAAAGTATTTAAGAAAGATCGAAAAGCGTTGAACTTCACTGTTTGTGGTGCATTTTTCGGCCCATATCTCGGTGTGACTTTCAGTCTTATTGCTATTTCAATCACAAATGTTGCCATTGCCGCCACTATTATGTCGATCGTTCCTGTTCTCATGCTGCCGACAGTATGGTTTTTATTTCGTGAAAAGCTTACATGGCGTGCTGTTATTGGAGCTTGTCTGGCTGTTGCCGGAGTTGGGATTTTATTCCTTCGATGATCCCTTTGGGATGTCAGGCGGATTCATTTCACGCTTTCTTTTCATTAACAA